>CAMLQP010000366.1 GCA_946482115.1 uncultured Comamonadaceae bacterium | reverse complement strand
CGACGATCTGGCCGTCCTTCACCAGCATCACCGTCGGCACCGACTTGATCTGGAAGTAGCCGGCGAGCTGCTGCTCCTGGTCCACGTCCACCTTGGCCAGCAGGAAGCCGCCGTTGAATTCGGCCGCCAGCTTCTCCAGCACCGGACCCAGGGTCTTGCAGGGCCCGCACCAGGTGGCCCAGAAGTCCACCAGCACCGGGACCTCCTTGGACTTGAGCAGGACGTCCTGCTCGAAGCTGGGCAGGCTGGCGTCGAAGACGTGGGCGGCGGGGACGGGGGCGTTCATGTGGGGGAGGTTCCGGAAGGGAGCGGCTGACCGGGCAAATGGTGCCAGCCGGGCCGCCAAACAAGCCAATGTAATGTTCACTTGACATCTTTGGAGCCAAATGTAATCTACAGCGGACATCAAGTTAGGTGGAGAAGACCATGCGTTGGCCGAAGTGGGGATTGGCGGGAGTCGTGGCCTTGGCGGGTTTCGCGTTCTGGCTGCTGCTGGCCGGACCCGGGGACGTGCTGGGCGTGGACCTGGGCGGATTCGGTTTCGGATTGCTGGTGCTGGTGGCCTGGGCATCGATGCACGCCGTCTCGGTGGCGCCCCGCGGTGAACTGGACGACGCGGTGTCGCCGGGCGAGTGGCAGGCCTGGGTCGGCGTCGGCTTCACCCTGGTCGTGCTGGCCTATCTGCTGCTGAAGGCCGACGTGATCGCCGGTGCCCGGGACCTGCGCGATCTCGGCAGGATCGGCCGCAACATCGTGCTGCTGCTGGTCAGCTGGGCCGTGGTGGCGCAGGTGCTGCGGTGGCGCTGGAAGGGCAAGGTGCTCGAGGACGAACGCGACCGCGAAATCGCGGTGCGCGCGGCCGCTTGGGGACGCTGCGCCCTGGTGGTAGTGGTGATCGGCGTGGCGGTGACGCTAAGCCTCACGCCTCCTGCGCGCCTGGCCTGGGCGACGCCGATCGTGGTGGCGCACCTGCTGGTGTTCGCCGTGGTCTGGCACAGCCTGGTCGAATACGCGGTCGCCGGCGTCTCCTACTGGCGGGACCGGCGGCCATGACCGGCACCCCGATCACCAACCACATCCGCCGCCTGCGCTTCGAGCACGGCGAAATGACCCAGGAGGCGCTGGCGAAGGCGGTCGGCGTCACCCGCCAGACCATCATCGCGCTGGAGGCCGGCAAGTACGCGCCGTCGCTGGAGCTCGCGTTCCGCCTGGCCCGGACCTTCGGCGTGGGCGTCGAGCAGGTGTTCCAGTGGACGGATCAGTCGTAGTCCGAACGCTGGAACGCCAGGCACCCCACCAGCGTCGCCAGCAGCGCGCCGGCGAGCGAGAAACTGATCACCGCGACAGTGTCCGCGCCTTCGGCCATCGTCTGCACCGGCAGCGACCACGGATACCAGGGGCCGTAACGTTCCGACTGGCCGATCAGGAAACCCATCACCGTCGCGCCCATGCCCACGCCGCAGGCGACCGCGAAACTGCGCCAGCGCAGCGCGATCCAGGTGTGCAGGGCGATGATCAGCAGCGCCGCCAGGTAACCCTTTCCGGCCAGTCCCAGCAGCATCGCCCAGGGCGGTCCGCCCGCCAGCCCGAAGCCGGGCTTGAACAGCATCAGCACGCCGGCGGCCAGCGGCACCATCGCCACCATCGCCAGCTGCGCGGCGAACAGCAGCCCGGCCAGGGCCAGCAATTTCGCCAGGTAGTGCACGCCGCGTGGCAGCGGCAGCGCCAGGCAGCGGCGCCACTGGTGGTTGGCGTGGTCCAGCTGGGCCAGCAGGGCCGCTTCCAGCGTGACGAACAGCGGCAGCATCAGGAAGGACCACAGCGCCAGCAGGCCGTAGGCCAGCCGGCTCCAGGCCTCGGCCGGCGCCAGCGCCGGGCCCCGGGACTCGCTGAAGAGCAGCTGCAGGGTCACCACCGCCGCCACCAGCGCCGGCGCCACGGCACACATCCACAGCGCCAGCGTGCCGTGCAGCTTCAGGGCTTCGGCGTGCAGGGCGCGGCCCAGCGCGACCGGGAAACGCACCGGCGGCGGCAGCGCGATCGCCTGCGGGTCCTTCATGCCGCACGCTCCGCCGCCCCGGTGGCGGTCAGGTCGAAGAACAGGGACTCCAGCGAGGCCGCCTCCTGCGCCAGGTGCGAAACACCCACGCCCTGGGCCACCAGGCGGCGGTTGATCTCCTCCACCGGCAGCCGGGGCCGCAGCGCCAGGGCCTGGCCCTCGGCCACCGCCACGTCCTCGCCGGCCTCGCGCAGCAGCTGCAGGGCGCGGCCGGGGTTGTCGCAGCGCAGGAGCAGCCGCGGCCGTGCCCGTTGCCGCAGTTCCGCCAGGCTGCCCTGGAAGCGCAGCCGGCCGGCCGTCAGCACGCCGACGTGGCTGGCGAACTGTTCGACCTCCGACAACTGGTGGCTGGAGACCAGCACCGTCAGGCCGTCGCGTTCGACGAACTGGCGCAGCATGCGGCGCAGGTCGAGGATGCCGGCCGGGTCCAGGCCGTTGCCGGGTTCGTCCAGGATCAGCAGCCGCGGCTGTCCCAGCAGGGCCAGGGCGATGCCCAGCCGCTGGCGCATGCCCAGCGAATATTCGCGCACGCACCGGTGCGCGGCGTCCATCAGCCCGACCCGGAACAGCGCCTCGGGGATGCGCTCGGCCGGCAGGCCCAGCAGCCGGCGGCTGATCTCGAGGTTGGCCCAGCCGCTCAGGTGCGGGTAGAGCGAGGGCGACTCGACCAGCGAGCCCACCAGGGCCAGGGGCCCGCGTCGGTCCCGGCGCAGCGGGTGGCCGAACAGTTCGATCTCGCCGCGGTCCGGCCGCAGCAGGTCGAGCAGCAGGCGCACGGTGGTGGTCTTGCCGGCGCCGTTGGGCCCCAGGAAGCCATACAGGCTGCCGCGCGGCACCGCCAGGTCGAGCTCGGAAACGCCGTGGCCGCCCCGGAACAGCCGGGTCAGTCCGCGG
>CAMLQP010000365.1 GCA_946482115.1 uncultured Comamonadaceae bacterium | reverse complement strand
AGCTGCGCGTTCTTGAGCGTGCAGACCGTGCCCAGCGGCGACATCTCGGTCATGCCCCAGGCGTGCAGCACGTCCACGCCGTACTGGCGCTTGAAGGCGTCGATCATGGCCGGCGGGCAGGCCGAGCCGCCGATCACCGTCCGGTTGAGCGTGGAGAACCGCAGCCCTGCGGCCTGCAGATGGCCCAGCAGCATCTGCCACACGGTCGGCACGCCGGCGGCCAGGGTCACGCCCTCGGCCTCGATCAGGTCGTAGACCGACTTGCCATCGAGCGCGCCGCCCGGGAACACCAGCTTGCAGCCCACCGCCGCCGCCGCGTAGGGCAGGCCCCAGGCATTGACATGGAACATGGGCACCACCGGCAGCACGCTGTCGCGCGCGCTCAGGTTCATGGTGTCGGGCAGGGCCGCGCCATAGGCGTGCAGCAGCGTGGAGCGGTGCGAGTACAGCGCCGCCTTGGGGTTGCCCGTGGTGCCGCTGGTGTAGCACATGCTCGATGCGGTGTTCTCGTCGAACACCGGCCAGTCGTAGCGGTCGCTTTCGCCGCCCATCCAGGCCTCGTAGCTTGTCAGGCCCGGGATGCCGCTGTCGGCCGGCAGGCGGTCGGCGTCGCACAGCGCGATCCAGTGCTTCACCGTGGGGCAGCGCGCATGCACCGCCTGCACCAGCGGCAGGAAGCTCATGTCGAAGCACAGCACGCGGTCTTCCGCGTGGTTGACGATCCAGACCAGCTGGTCGGGGTGCAGGCGCGGGTTGAGCGTGTGCAGCACCCGGCCGCTGCCGCTGACGCCGAAGTACAGCTCCAGGTGGCGGTAGCCGTTCCAGGCCAGTGTGCCCACGCGGTCACCGAAAGCCAGGCCCAGCTTGTCCAGCGCGTGGGCCACCTGGCGCGAGCGGCGCGCGACGCCGGCCCAGGTGGTGCGGTGGATGTCGCCCTCCACGCGGCGCGAGACGATCTCGGCGCTGCCGTGGTGGCGTTCGGCGTGGACGATGAGGTTGGAAATCAGCAGTTGGTGACTCTGCATCTGGCCCAGCATGGCGTCTCCTTGGAAGGCTTGAACGGGTGTCAGACCGCGATCATGCCCCAACTCCAGCACGGCCTGTAGGGACAGACCGCCTTTGAGACAATCCCCTCCATGCTGACCGCGACCACCCTGCCCTGGGGCCACCGTTTCGCCGACCTGGGCCCGGCCTTCCACACCGAACTGCCACCGCGCCCGCTGTCCGACCCGTACTGGGTGGGCACCAGCCGCGCCCTGGCGCGCGAGCTGGGGCTGGACGACGAATGGCTGGCCAGCGATGCCACGCTGCAGGCCCTGGCCGGCAACCGCGTGCTGCCGGGCTCGCGGCCGCTGGCCAGCGTCTACAGCGGCCACCAGTTCGGCGTCTGGGCCGGCCAGCTGGGCGACGGCCGCGCGCTGCTGCTCGGCGATCTGCCCGGCGCCGGCGGCCCGCAGGAAATCCAGCTCAAGGGCGCGGGTCTCACGCCCTACTCGCGCATGGGCGACGGCCGCGCGGTGCTGCGCAGCTCCATCCGCGAGTTCCTCTGCAGCGAGGCCATGCACGGACTCGGCATCCCGACCACCCGCGCGCTGGCCGTGGTCGGCTCCGACGCGCCGGTGCGCCGCGAAACGGTGGAGACCGCCGCCGTGGTCACGCGCGTGGCGCCCAGCTTCATACGCTTCGGGCATTTCGAGCACTTCTCGTACAACAACCAGCACGCCGAGCTGCGCCAGCTGGCCGATTTCGTGATCGACCAGTTCTACCCCGAATGCCGCCAGGCCGACGGCAACCCCTACGCCGCGCTGCTGCGGGCCGTGAGCGACCGCACCGCCGCGCTGATGGCCCAATGGCAGGCCGCGGGTTTCTGCCACGGGGTGATGAACACCGACAACATGAGCATCCTGGGCCTGACCATGGACTACGGGCCGTTCCAGTTCCTGGACGCCTACGACCCGGCCCACATCTGCAACCACTCCGACACCGGCGGCCGCTACGCCTACGCGCGCCAGCCCAACATCGCCTACTGGAACCTGTTCTGTCTGGGTCAGGCGCTGCTGCCGCTGATGGACGACCAGCAGCAGGCGCTGGACGCACTGGAGCCGTACAAGACGGTCTACCCCGACGCCTTCTTCGGCCGGATGTCCGACAAGCTGGGGCTGGAGACCCCCACCGCAGCCGACCGCGACCTGGTCGAATCGCTGCTGCGCCTGATGGCCCAGGACAAGCCGGACCACACCATCTTCTGGCGCCGCCTGTCGCATGCGGCGGGCGCGGGCGATTTCACCCCGGTGCGCGACCTGTTCCTGGACCGCGAGGCTTTCGACGGCTGGCTGAGCCGCTACCGTGACCGGCTGTCCGTGCAGGCCGCGGAACCGACCGCGCGCCGCATGCTCCAAGTGAGTCCGAAATTCGTGCTGCGCAACCACCTGGGCGAAACGGCCATACGCGCCGCGCGAGAAAAGGATTTTTCCGAAGTGGCCCGCCTGCTGGCCGTGCTGGAGCGCCCGTTCGACGAACAGCCCGAGCACGACACGCTGGCCGGCTTCCCGCCCGACTGGGCGGCGCAGATCGAAATCAGCTGCTCATCCTGATGAAAGAAGCCGACGGCATGAACTTCCCGATCCAGAAAACCGACGCCGAGTGGCGTGCCATCCTGGCCGAAAAAGGCGCCGAACCGCGCGCCTTCGAGGTCACCCGCCACGCCCACACCGAACGCCCCTTCACCGGCAAGTACGAAGCCGTCTGGGCCGACGGCAGCTACCACTGCATCTGCTGCGGCAACCACCTGTTCGACGCCGGCACCAAGTTCGACGCCGGCTGCGGCTGGCCCAGCTTCTGGCAGGCCGTGCCCGGCGCCATCACCGAGATCACCGACCGCAGCCACGGCATGGTGCGGGTCGAAACCGTCTGCAGCCAGTGCGGCGCCCACCTGGGCCACGTGTTCGAGGACGGC
>CAMLQP010000364.1 GCA_946482115.1 uncultured Comamonadaceae bacterium | reverse complement strand
TGAACACCTTGTCGCCGAAGTGGTCCTTGAGCTGGTCGCTGACCTGCTGCTGCAGGGTGATGCGGGGGTCGAACATCACTCGCAGCAGGCCGATGATCTCCAGGTCGCGGTTGAGGTTGGCGTGCACCTGCTTGATGGTGTTGACCAGATCGCTCAGGCCTTCGAGCGCGAAGTACTCGCACTGCATGGGCACGATGACACCATGCGCCGAGCACAGGCCGTTGAGCGTGAGCATGGACAGGCTGGGCGGGCAGTCGATCAGCACGAAGTCGTAGTCGGCGTCCACCGCGGCAATGGCCTGCTTGAGGCGCTTCTCGCGCCGCTCCAGCTCGACCAGCTCCACCTCGGCGCCGGCCAGTTCGCGGTTGGCGCCCAGCACGTGGTAGCCGCACTTCTCGGAGTACACCGCCGCCTCGGCGATGCTGGCCGATTCGAGCAGCACGTCGTAGACGGTGAGTTCGAGTTCGCGCTTGTTGATGCCCGAGCCCATGGTGGCGTTGCCCTGCGGGTCCAGGTCCACCATCAGCACGCGCTGGCCGACCTTGGCCAGACCAGCGGCGAGGTTGACGGTGGTGGTGGTCTTGCCGACCCCGCCCTTCTGGTTGGCGATGCAGAAAACCTTGGCCATGGCTTATTTGCTCAGGGCCAGCTTGACGCCGAAACCGATCAGGAACAGGCCGGCCAGCTTTTCCAGCGCCCGGGCGACGCGCGGGTTGGCGCGCATGCGTTCGGCCAGGAAGTGGGTGAGCAGCACCGCCGTCAGTCCGTAGAGGAAGGTCAGCGCGGCGATGGTGACGGCCATGACGCCGAAGGTGAGTAGGCCCTGGTGCTGTTTCGGATCGACGAAGAGCGGGAAGAAGGCCATGTAGAAGACGATGGCCTTGGGATTGAGCAGCGTGATGGTGACGGCCTGCCGGAAGAACTGGCGCGGGCGGATGTTGAGCACGGGTGCATCGCCGGGTTTGGCGGTAAGCATGCGAAAGCCCAGCCAGGCGAGGTAGGCGGCACCCAGCCACTGGACGGCGAAGAAGGCGGCCGGGTAGGCGGTCAGCACGGCAGCCACGCCGGCCACGGCCAGCCACATCAGCACCTGGTCGCCGGCGATCACGCCGAAGGTCGCGGCCAGCCCGCCCCGGATGCCGCCCTTGCCGGTGGAGGTGATCAGGGCCAGGTTGCCGGGGCCGGGGATGGCAAGGAACAGGATGATCGCGGCGACAAACGCGCCGTAGTCAGCGATGCCGAACATGGAGGGCTTTCTTGAACGGGGAGCTTGCGAGTTTACGTGAGACTTCTGCTTCGCCTGTTGTTTGAGAGGCAGTGTCGGTGTGCGCTGACGTTGGTGTGCGCTCGTGGCGCGCCAAGACGTTGCTTCCGGAGCGGGGAATGCCGGGCAACGATTTGGGGTGCCCCCTATGAGGCGCCCGGCGTTCCCCGCTCCGCTGCACAGGCCCTCATCCACACGATGCAACGCTCCGCGTCCAGCCCCGGCACCGCCAACGGTTCCACGTGAAACACCTCCACCGAAGCCGGCAAGGCGGCGATCTCGTCAGCGGGGTGTTTCCCCTTGAGCGCCATCCACACCCCACCCCGCCCCACGGCCTGGCGGGACCAGGTGGTGAAGTCCACCAGCGAGGCGAACGCCCGGGACGACACCACGTCGTAGGGCTCGGTCAGGCTCTCGACCCGCGCGTGCAGACCCCGCAGGTTGGGCAGCTTGAGCGCCGCCGCCACCTGCTGGATGAAAGCGGCCTTCTTGGCCACCGTGTCCACGCAGTCCACCGCCACGTCCGGGCAGGCAATGGCGATCACCACGCCCGGAAGGCCGGCACCCGAGCCCACGTCCAGCAGCCGGATGGCCCGGCCCGCGCGCAGGCGGTTCAGCGGCACGACCACGGCCAGACTGTCCAGCAGGTGGTGGGTCAGCATCTCGGCCGGCTCGCGCACCGCCGTCAGGTTGTAGACCCGGTTCCATTTCGCGATCCAGTCCAGGTAGGCCAGCAGCTGGCCCACGCGGGATGGTGACAGCGGCAGGCCGAGCGCATCCAGCCCGGCGCGCAGGGCGCCCTCTTGCGGATGGCCGGTCATGCGGCCGCCGTCTCGGTCTCGGGGGCGAAGCCCTTGAAGCGCCCGCGCTTCAGGTGAATCAGCAGCAAGGAGATGGCCGCCGGGGTGATGCCCGAGAGACGCGACGCCTGGCCCAGGGTTTCGGGCCGGTGCTTGTTCAGCTTCTGCCGCGCCTCGATGGACAGCGCCGCCACCGCCATGTAGTCCAGCTCGGCCGGCAGCTTCAGGTTCTCGTAATGGGCGGCACGCTCCACCTCGTCGCGCTGGCGGTCGATGTAGCCCGAGTATTTGGCGGCAATCTCCACCTGCTCCAGCACTGGCGCCTGCAGTTCGTCGAACAGCTCGCCCAGTGTTTCACGTGAAACCAGTGTGGCCTCGCCGTGTTTGCCGCCGTCCATCTTCATCAGCGCTTCATAGCTCACCTCGGGCCGGCGCAGCAGGTCGAACAGGTTGTGCTCGCGCTCGATGGCCTTGCCCAACACCCGCTCGGACTCCTCGGCCGGCAGGTTGCGCGGGTTCACCCAGGTGGTTTTCAGACGTTCGGTTTCACGTGAAACCGCGTCGCGTTTGCGGTTGAAGGCGTCCCAGCGGGCATCGTCCACCAGGCCCAGCTGGCGGCCCACTTCGGTCAGGCGCATGTCGGCGTTGTCCTCGCGCAGCTGCAGGCGGAACTCGGCCCGGCTGGTGAACATGCGGTAGGGCTCGGTCACGCCCTTGGTGATCAGGTCGTCCACCAGCACGCCCAGGTAGGCCTGGTCACGGCTGGGCACCCAGGCGCCCTCACCCCTGCACTGCAGCGCGGCGTTGATGCCGGCGAACAGGCCCTGGGCCGCCGCTTCCTCGTAGCCGGTGGTGCCGTTGATCTGGCCGGCGAAGAACAGGCCCTGGATCTGTT
>CAMLQP010000363.1 GCA_946482115.1 uncultured Comamonadaceae bacterium | reverse complement strand
TGGCCGTAGCTCACCTGCAGGTCGGGGTGGTGGTCTTCGCGGTGGGCGATGTGGGCCAGCGCGTTCACGAAGGCCATGGTTTCGTAATAGTTCGGGAACCTGTAGGTTTTCTCGATGGAGCCATCGATCAGCTTCCAGCCTTGCGGCGCGTCGCCGTTGAGGGTGGTCAGGCGGGTGACGATCTCGGTGGCGCTCAGGGCGCGGCGGTGGGCGTGTGCGGGATTCATGCGGGGGCCTTCAGGTGTTGGCGGTCATGCGCGCCAGCCGTTCGCTGGCCGGCGGGTGGGAATAGTAAAAGCGCGCGAACAGCGGATCGGGCGTGAGCGTGCTGGCATTGTCCTGGTAGAGCTTGAGCAGGGCGCTGGAAAGATCGGCGCCACTGGTCTGGGCCACGGCGTAGGCGTCGGCCTCGAACTCGTGGCGGCGCGAGACCTGCGCCATCAGCGGGGACAGGAAGAAGGTGAACGGCGGCAGCGCCAGCAAGAACAGCAGCAGGGCCAAGGCGTCGTTGGGGGCATCCATCGAGGGCGTGACGCCCAGCCCGGTGTAGAAGCCGGCCTGCCCGCTCAGCCAGCCCAGCAGCGCGAAGCCCAGCAGGCTGATGCCGAACAGGCCCACGATGCGCTTGAGGATGTGGCGGTGGCGGTAGTGGCCCAGCTCGTGGGCCAGCACCGCGTCCACCTCGGGCGGGTCGAGCTGGGCCAGCAGCGTGTCGAAGAACACCACGCGCTTGGCCGCGCCGAAGCCGGTGAAGTAGGCGTTGGCGTGCGCGCTGCGGCGGCTGCCGTCCATCACGAACAGGCCCTTGGCCGCGAAGCCGCAGCGCTGCATCAGCGCCTGCACGCGGGCCTTGAGGGTCTCGTCCTCCAGCGGCTTGAACTCGTTGAACAGCGGCGCGATCACGGTGGGGTAAAGCACCAGCATCAGCAGGTTGAATACCATCCACGCGCCCCAGGCCCAGAGCCACCAGAACGCGCCCGCCCCGGCCATGAGCCAGAGGATCAGCGCGGCGATCGGCAGGCCGATGGCGGCGCCGATCAGCGTGGACTTGATCAGGTCGGCCAGCCAGAGGCGCGGCGTGGTCTTGTTGAAGCCGAAACGTTCTTCGAGCCGGAAGGTGGCGTACCAGGCCAGTGGCAGTTCGATCAGCCCGCCGATCAGCGCGAAACCGGCCAGCAGGGCGAGCTGCTGCAGCATGCCGCCCCCCAGCCAGCCCAGCAGGGTCTGGTTGAGCAGGTCCAGGCCGCCCAGCAGCGTCCAGCCCAGCACCACGGCGGTGCCCAGGGCGATCTCGACCACGCCCAGGCGGTGCTTGGCGATGGTGTAGTCGGCCGCTTTCTGGTGGGCGGCCAGGGGTATGGTGGCGGCGAAGGCGGCAGGCACGGCATGCCGGTGCCGGGCCACGTGGCGCACCTGGCGCGTGGACAGCCACAGCCGCACCAGCGCCTGCAGCAGCAGCGCGGCGCCGAAGGCGGCGGTGATCAGGGGGGAAAACGACGCGGGAAGGGACTCCATGGGCGGGAAGTCTAGCGAATGGCCGGCCGGCTGCCGGCCCGAATCGGCGAAAATCCCCCCCATGAACATGCAAACCGCCTCCACCCAGCCCGAAACCGCTGCCGTCGTGCCCGAACTCAAGAAAAGCGATCAGAACCTGGTGTGGCTGGACTGCGAGATGAGCGGTCTGGATCCCGAGGCTGAGCGCTTGCTGGAGATCGCGGTGGTGATCACCGGGCCCAACCTGGAACCACGCGTGGAAGGGCCGGTGTTGGTCATCCACCAGAGCGACGCGGTGCTGGACGCCATGGACGCCTGGAACAAGGGCACCCATGGCAAGAGCGGCCTGATCGACAAGGTCAAGGCCAGCACGCTGACCGAGGAGCAGGCAGAAGAACAGCTGCTGGAGTTCATCGGCCGCTACGTGCCGCGCAGCGCTTCGCCGATGTGCGGCAACACCATCGGCCAGGATCGCCGTTTTCTGGTCAAGTACATGCCCAGGCTGGAGGCCTACCTGCATTACCGCAACCTGGATGTGAGCACGCTCAAGGAGCTGGCCAAACGCTGGCGGCCCGAGGTGTACGCGCTGTTCAAGAAGCGCCAGCTGCACACGGCGCTGGCCGACGTGCACGAATCCATCGACGAACTCGTGCACTACCGAGAACACTTCCTCCGGTTGCCGGACACGCAATAACCGGGGGCACCGCCAGGCCGGCTTTGCCGGACGGCCGGTGTCGCCCCCTGGGGGGGCGACACGCAGCGGCGCGGGGGGTTAGAAGAGCTGCAGGCTGACCCAGTACCCGATCGCCGCCACGAACGCCGACGCCGGGATGGTCAGGATCCAGGCCCAGACGATGTTGCCCGCCACGCCCCAGCGCACCGCGCTCGCACGCTGCACCGAGCCCACGCCGACGATGGCGCCGGTGATGGTGTGGGTGGTGGACACGGGGATGCCCAGACCCGTGGCCAGGAACAGCGTCAGCGCGCCGCCGGTTTCGGCGCAGAAGCCGCCCACGGGCTTGAGCTTGGTGATCTTCTGGCCCATGGTCTTGACGATGCGCCAGCCGCCGAACATGGTGCCGATGCCGATGGCGGCGTAGCACGAGATGATGACCCAGTAGGGCGGCGCGGCATCGGTGGTGCTGGCGTAGCCGGTGGCGATCAGCAGCATCCAGATGATGCCGATGGTCTTCTGCGCGTCGTTGCCGCCGTGTCCCAGGCTGTAGGCGCCCGCGGAAACCAGCTGCAGCCGGCGGAACCACCGATCCACCTTGGAAGGTGTGGTGCGCCGGCAGACCCAGGCCACCAGCACCATCATCAGCGAGCCCAGCAGGAAGCCCAGGAAGGGCGACACGAAGATGAAGGCCACCGTGCGGACGATGCCCGTGGCCATCAGCGCGCCGCTGCCGGCCTTGGCGATCACGGCACCCACGATGCCGCCGATCAGCGCGTGCGACGAGCTGCTGGGGATGCCGTAGTACC
>CAMLQP010000362.1 GCA_946482115.1 uncultured Comamonadaceae bacterium | reverse complement strand
GCACCACCATGGAAGAGTTCGAGGGCGTGCACGCCCTGGCCCTGGCCCATGACAATTTCTGGAGCACGGTGGGCGTGCACCCTGACAACGAGGGCGTGACGGAGCCCAGTGTGCAGGACCTGCTGGACCGCGCTGCATTGCCCCGCGTGGTGGCGATTGGCGAGACGGGCCTCGACTACTACGGCATGGAAGACCGCAAGGGCGGGCGCAGCATTGACGACCTGGAGTGGCAGCGCGACCGCTTCCGCACCCACATCCGCGCGGCGCGGGCCTGCGGCAAGCCGCTCATCATCCACACGCGCAGTGCGTCCGACGACACGCTTGCCATCCTGCGGGAAGAGGGCGAGGATGGCACAAGCAACCAAGCGGGCGGCGTGTTCCACTGCTTTACCGAGTCCATGCAGGTGGCGCGCGCCGCGCTGGACCTGGGCTACTACATCTCGTTCTCGGGCATCGTCACCTTCAAGAGCGCGCAGGAGCTGCGCGACGTAGTGGCCTTTGTGCCGCTGGACCGCATGCTCATCGAGACCGACAGCCCCTACCTGGCCCCGGTGCCCTACCGTGGCAAGACCAACAACCCTTCGTATGTGCCCCATGTGGCCCGGCAGGTGGCCGAGACCAAGGGCCTGACGCTGGAAGTGGTGGCGGAGGCCACCAGCCGCAATTTCGACCGCTTGTTCCCGGAGGTAATGGCATGAACCTGCAACGACGTTCTGCCCTGGCCGCTGTGGCGCTGGGCTTGGTGTCTGCCCGGGCCTGGGCGGGTGCCTATGAAGACTTTTTTGTGGCCATCCTGCGCGATGACGGGGATGCAATCACTGCGCTGCTGCGCCGCGGCTTTGATCCGAACACGCGCGACCCCAAGGGGCAGGTGGGGCTCACGATTGCCCTGCAAAATGGCGCAAACAAGGCCGTTGCTGCGTTGCTGGCATCCCGCCGGCTGAATGTAGAGGCCCGCAACGCCAAGGACGAAAGTCCGTTGATGATGGCTGCCATCAAGGGCAATGTGGAGGCCGTCAAGGCGCTCATAGCGCGCGATGCCGATGTCAACAAGACCGGTTGGACGCCACTGCACTACGCCGCATCGGCAGGTTCGCCGCAGCACGCGGTGATCATTTCATTGCTGCTCGAAAACCACGCCTACATCGACGCAGCATCGCCCAACGGCACCACGCCGCTGATGATGGCGGCGCATTACGGATCTACCGAAGCCGTGCAATTGCTGCTGGATGAAGGGGCCGACCCTACGCTCAAGAACCAGCTGGGCTTGACCGCCGCCGATTTCGCCTTGCGTGTGAGCCGTACCGAGTCTGCGGAGAGAATCGCTGCGGCCATTCGGAAGCGCCAGCCCAACCGGGGCAAGTGGTAGCCAAGTAGCCAAGGCAGGCGCCAGCCGCACATAGAGGGCTGGTGCAAAGCGGGCCCTGCGGACTGTTTAGAAATCAGCAAAGGCCAGCACCAGTCGTGCCGCGCCCGCTCATTCAGCGATGGTCCCTGAGCCCGACGCGGCGCGTGTCTGCAGCCGCGCATACAGTCCACCCTGCGCCATCAACTCGCTGTGGGTGCCTTGCTCGGCGATGCGCCCGCGCTCCATCACCACCACGCGATCAGCATGCTCGATGGTGGATAGCCGGTGTGCAATGACCAGGGTCGTGCGGCCTTGCATCAGGCGCTGCAGGGCTTCCTGCACCAGGCGTTCCGATTCGGTGTCCAACGCCGAAGTCGCCTCGTCCAGGATGAGGATGGGAGCGTCCTTGTACAAGGCCCGAGCAATGGCCAGCCGCTGACGCTGCCCTCCGGACAACTGCGTGGCGTTGTGCCCCACCACCGTGTGGATGCCCTGCGGCAGACCGGCCACGTGCTCGGCGAGGTTGGCGGCAGCGAGGCATTCCAGCACGCGGGTTTCGTTCACGGCCTGGCCCAGAGCCACGTTGGCGGCAATGGTGTCATTGAACATCACCACGTCCTGGCTCACCATCGCAAATTGCGACCGGAGGGACGCCAGGTCCCAGTCCTGCAAGGCATGCCCGTCGACGGCGGCGGTGCCTGCGGAAGGCAGGACAAAACGCGGCAGCAGGTTGACCAGTGTGGTCTTGCCAGCCCCGGAGGGGCCCACCAGCGCCACGATCTCGCCCGGGGCCACCTGCAGGCTGACCCCGTCCAAGGCGGGGGCGTGGTCGGCGCCAAACGACACGGTGACGTTGTTCAGGGTGAGCGCGCCTTGCACGCGGTCCTTGCGGTAGGTGCCGCCGGTTTCCGCGCCGGTGTCGCCCAGCAGCCCCAGGCCGCGCTCCAAGGCGGCGACACCCCGGGTCACGGGGCTGGCCACATCCGCCAGGCGCCGGATCGGCGCGATCAGCATCAGCATGGCCGTAATGAACGACACAAACCCGCCCACGGTCACATCCTTCACATCGACGGCACCCCGGCTCTGCCACAGCGCAATGCAGATCACCACCGACAGCGCGGCGGCGGCCAGTAACTGGGTCAGCGGCGTCATCGCCGCAGAGGCGATGGTGGACTTGATGGCCAGGCGGCGCAGGCTGCGGCTCAGGTCGGCAAAGCGTTGTGCCTGACCCCCCTGTGCGCCATGCAGGCGCACCATGCGGTGTGCCAGCACGTTTTCTTCGACCACATAGGCCAGCTCGTCGGTGGCCTGCTGGCTGCTCTTGGTGAGGTGGTACAGCCGCCGCGACAAGGTCTTCATGATCCAGGCGACCCCTGGAACAACAACGGCAACGATCAGTGTGAGCTGCCAATTGAGGTACAACAAATAGACCAGCAGCGCGACCAGCGTGAACCCGTCGCGCGACAGGCCGAGCAGGGCCTGCACCAGCAATGTCGCACCGGTCTGCACTTCATAGACCACCGTATTGGAGAGCGCGCTGGCCGACTGGCGCCCAAACAATCCCATCTCAGCGGCCAGAACACGATCAAACAGAGCCTGGCGCAGTGTCAGCATGCCTTCGTTGGCAATGC
>CAMLQP010000361.1 GCA_946482115.1 uncultured Comamonadaceae bacterium | reverse complement strand
GGGTCATCTGGTCCAGGTTGCCGATGGCCGTGCCCACCTGCTCGATGCCCGATCGTTGCTCCGACGAGGCGGTGGCGATCTCCTGCATCATCTGCGAGACGCGGCGCACGTTCTGCACGATCTCCTGCATCACCTCGCCGGTGCGCCCGACCAGGGCTGATCCGGCTTCCACGCTCTCGACCGAGTGACCGATCAACTGCTTGATTTCCTTGGCCGCTTCGGCGCTGCGTTGGGCCAGGCTGCGCACCTCGCCGGCCACCACGGCAAATCCCCGGCCCTGTTCGCCGGCGCGCGCCGCTTCCACCGCCGCGTTCAGCGCCAGGATGTTGGTCTGGAAGGCGATGCCATCGATCACCGCAATGATGTCGTTGATCTTGCGCGAGCTGTGGGTGATGGCCTCCATGCTGGCCACGACCTGGTTCACCACGTCGCCACCCTTCTCGGCCGAGGCCGCTGCGCCGCCGGCAATCCGGTTGGCTTCCTGGGCCGATTGCGCCGACTGTGCGACGGCCGAGGTCATTTCCTCCATGGTGGCCGAGGTCTGCTGCAGGCTGGACGCGGCCGACTCGGTGCGGGACGACAGGTCGTGGTTGCCGCTGGCAATCTCTCGTGAGGCCTCGTGCACCGCGTCGCTGGTGGCGCGGATGTCGCGCAGCGTGGCCTGGATCTTGTCGACGAAGGCGTTGAAGCCCTGGGCGATGCGCGTCAACTCGTCGTGTCCGCTCGCGTCCAGCCGCTTGGTCAGGTCGCCGTCGCCCGAGGCCACGTCCTGCATGGCCGCCTCCAGGCGGTCCAGGCGCTGGAGCGAGCGCACGACCACCACGCCCGCCAGCAGGGCGGCCGCCACGGTCACCACCACGGCCCCGATCAGGGATTGCAGCAGGAAGTTCGACACCGAGGCCAGCGCCTCGCCCTTGTGCAGCGAGATCACCAGCTTCCAGTTCGTGCCCGCCACCGGCACGGCGGTCAGCAGGCGGGCGGTGCCGCCGATGTCCACCTCGGTCAGGTCGGCGCCCAGTGCCGCCACCGCCGCCGGGGTCAGCGCAGGGCTCAGGCTGGAGGCCTCCTTGAGCACCAGGTCCAGGTTGGTGTGCACCATCACCTTGCCGTCGGCCGACAGCACGAAGGCATCGCTTGACGGCGTGGGTTTGATGGCGGTCACGGCCGCGGCCACCACGTCCATGAACACATCGCCGGCGGCCACCGCCTGCGTTTCGCTGCCGTTGCGGTCGGCCACCGCAAAGGTCATGACCAGCTTCTTGCTGTCTGCATCCACATACGGCTCGGTCAGCACCACGCCCTGGCCTTTGGCCGCCTGCAGGTACCAGGGCCGTCCGGTCGGGTCATACCCAGGCGGCAGGTTCTGCGGCGTCGAGAAAATGATTCTCTTGTCCTGGTAGCCGATGTAGGTGGTGTCGAAGAGCCCGCTCTTGACCGCCTGTGTGATCGCCGGCATGGGGTCTTCCATCCGGGTGGCGGGCAGCAGCGCACCCACCACGGCCGACTTGCTGGCCACCCATTGGCCGATGCCCTCGGCGCGCGCCAGGGCCAGGCTTTGCGCCGACGCGTTCACCGATGCCCGGGTGGTCGAGCGCAGGCTCAGGAAGTTGAAGGTGCTGACCAACACCAGGCTGACCACCACCAGAACGGCGACTGTCAGGACCAGGCGGGTTTTGATCGACAGATGACGAAAGCTTGATGAAGCTGGGACCACGTGGACCTCATTGGAAAGAAAACCGCATCTGATGGATGCGTGGGACGGCCTGGCCTGGTAGGCGAGACCGCGGGGTCCCGCATGATCGGCCGAAGCCGGCCGGCACTTGAGGCCGAACAGACGGGTGGATACCTGCCTTTTTTGCTGCCAGACGCCATATGAAGGCGACACGAAGGTGACCGGTGGCGGGGACCGGTCCTCCTACGATGCGACCATGAACACGACACCCACCCCCGCCGAAGGCCGCATCACCTGTCTCGCCCGCGGCCCGTTGCTGCTGATCGGCATCGACCGTCCGGCCAAGCGCAACGGCTTCACGCCGGCCATGATGCGCGCGCTGGCCGAGGCCTACACCCGGCTGGACGACGACCCGGCGCTGCGCGTGGGCGTGCTGCATGCGCACGGTGACCACTTCACCGGCGGCCTGGACCTGCCCAGCTTCGCGCCGCTGATGCAGCGCGGCGAGTCGCCGGTGCCGCACGGCCTGGTCGACCCGCTGAACCTGGGCGATCCGGGCTGGCGCCGCCGCACCAAGCCTATGGTGGTGGCGGTCAAGGGCATCACCTTCACCCTGGGCATCGAGCTGATGCTGGCGGCCGACATCGTGGTCGCGGCCGATGACTGCCGCTTCTCTCAGCTCGAAGTGGCGCGCGGCATCATGGCCACCGGCGGCGCGACGCTGCGCATGGCCGAGCGCGCTGGCCTGGGCAACGCCCTGCTGCACCTGCTGACCGGCGACGAGTTCGACAGCGCCGAGGCGCTGCGCCTGCACTTCGTGCAGCGCGTGGTGCCAGCCGGGCAGGAGCTGGACGAAGCCCTGCGCATCGCCGGCCAGATCGCGCAGCAGGCGCCGCTGGCGGTGATTGCCTCGCGGCTGAACGCTCTCAAGGCGGTGGAGCAGGGACCGATGGTGGCCATGGCCGAGTTCGATGCGACGCAGCAGCGGCTGGCGCTCAGCCAGGATGCGGCCGAGGGCGTGGCGGCCTTCCGCGAGAAGCGTCCGCCGGTGTTCCAGGGGCGCTGAGCATCAGGCGCCGAGACCGGCCAGCAGCATCTCGCCCCAGTCCCAGGGCCCGGTCAGCGTCAGCGTGACCTCGGTCCAGTCGCCGTCCTCCTGCACCTGGGTGTCGGCGTCCCAGGCACCACCCTCGTCCAGCGGGCCGCGCGGCCCGGGCGCCTCGCGCTGCGCGCGCGCCAGCACGGCGTCCACTTCGGCCATCACCGCCGGCAGCTCGGCGCGGCGCACGCTGGCCACGGCCTCCCAGC
>CAMLQP010000360.1 GCA_946482115.1 uncultured Comamonadaceae bacterium | reverse complement strand
CTGACCAACCCGCTGCGCGACCGCTTCGGCATCGTCGCGCGGCTGGAGTTCTACAGCGCCGAGGAACTCACCCGCATCGTCACCCGCAGCGCCGGCCTGCTGGGCGCCCCCATCGCGGCCGACGGCGCCTTCGAGATCGCCCGCCGCTCGCGCGGCACTCCCCGCATCGCCAACCGGCTGCTGCGCCGCGTGCGCGACTTCGCGGAGGTGAAAGGCACCGGCACCATCACCCAGGACATGGCCAACCGCGCGCTCGCCATGCTGGACGTGGACCCGCAGGGTTTCGACCTGATGGACCGCAAGCTGCTGGAAGCCGTGATCCACAAGTTCGACGGCGGCCCGGTGGGGCTGGACAACATCGCCGCCAGCATCGGCGAGGAAGCCGGCACCATCGAAGACGTGATCGAGCCCTACCTGATCCAGCAGGGCTATTTGCAGCGCACGCCGCGCGGGCGGGTGGCTACGCTGGCCGCTTTCCGTCACCTGGGGGTGGCGCCGCCGAAGGCGGATGGGGAGTTGTTCTCGGGTTGATGTTTTGCCATATGGTCTTGGCGGGGCCAGGAGCAACGGGCATGCGTTCTCCGGCCCACTCGCGGGCGTCTGCCCGGGTGTGCACAGCTCACTTCGTCAACACCGTTCGGGTTCGCGCCCTCTGTGGCAACCGCAAATAGGGCCTGCGCCCGCACACCCGCTACTCCTGGCCCAGTGGCCTGGTGGGTGTACCGCCGTTGGTGTTCGTGGGCCGTCTGGGGTTAAGGGCAAGTCGGCTTTGGGCCCGAAGCGGTCGGTCAGTCGCCGATGAAGCGAGCGCCCAATGTGCCGATTTCTAGGCTACGTACTCTCGTTGGAGCGGTAGCTTAGCCACCCAGCGGTCAGTGAGCCTCCGCCGCGGTCCTTTGGATGACTTCGCCCCTCCAACACTGGAATTTCCGCAAAGTCGAAGGGGCTCAGGCCCTCAATGCACGACGCATTTACCCCATACTGTGTCGGCATGGAGCGTCGCGAATGAAATGTGTAGATGCCGCAAACCGAGCAGAAGTAGTGCTTGGCCTGACCAGTGTTGAACTGATAGAGCGTCAGCTTTTCAGCTCCTTGAACGACCTGCAAGTCCTCTAGCCTGGTAGACACTGCCACAGCGCCGCGCATGCTGCAGTACGAGCAGTTGCAACGCCGCGCACTTCGCAGACCATCTGTCAAAACCAGTCGAAAGCGTACCGCGCCGCAATGGCATGCCGCTTCAAGTTCGCGGCGCTCATCGAAGTTTGAGGTGGTCAAACTGCACTCCTTCCAACGAGTTGACAAGCTGCTCGGCAGCTTGCACTTCGGTGTCCCAGTGTCGAAGCAGCAGGAACACGCATCGTGACCGTCCACTCTTGGCCAATAACCGCCATCCTAGCCGAGGTTGGTAACGGGTCGGAAGCTGAGGTGTGAACGCACCAACGGCGGCGCGCCCACGTCACTTCTGGAGTCGGGTGGTGGTGTCGCGGGGGCAGGCCCTACTTGCGGTTGCCACAGAGACTGAAGACCAGCAACGGCATTGACGAAGCAACCTCCGGGTACCCGGGCAGACGCGCGAGTGGGCCGGAGAACGCGCACTCCGCCGCCCGGCTCCCGCGAGGTCAGGGTCGCGAAGGCAACGCCAGCACACCCTGCCGCAACAACCCGCCCACGATCAGGCACTGCGCCAGATAGTAGGTAGCCAGCACCCACAATTGCGCCAGCGGCAGCGGCGTGACGAAGCGGTTCACCGCCAGCAGCGAGTCGCTGAGCATGAAGAACGCCGCACCCACCGCCACCAGCACCGAAGCCTGGTCGCGCAGCACGCCGGCGCGGCCGATGGCCTGCGCGGCCATCAGCGCGATCACCACCACGTAGGCGGCCACCGGCACCCGCAGGCCGGCCGGCAGCCCGCCCCACCAGAGGAAGGCGTACATGGCACCACCCATGCCCAGCGTGGCCAGCAGCGCAGGGCGGCTGGCGAACCAGGGGGCGTCCTGCCGGAAACGCACGATGTAGGCGATGTGGGCGAGCAGGAAGGCGACCAGGCCGGGGATGAAGTAGCCGGACAGCATCAGGAACACGTCGCCGGCCAGCGAGCCGAGCAGCGCCAGCCGCAGCCACAGCGCGCGCGGGATGTGCCAGGTGGCGGCCAGCGCGATCACCATGGCCAGGGGTTTGAAGATGCGGTGCAGATCGGTGAAGCCCAGCACCGAGGTGGCGGTGGCGAGGGCGCAGGCCTGCACCAGCAGCACCTCGGCCACGGACAGGCGGCCCTGCAGCACGGCGCCCACCGCCCACAGGCTCACGGTCAGCACCAGCAGCCAGACCACCGAGGTCGCCAGCGGCCAGCCATCGGTGAACCACAGGAAGGCCGCCACGCCGCCCAGCAGCACCACGAACTGCAGGCCCGCGAACCACGCCACCCCGGTCGCGATGGGTGGATGGAAACGCTGCACCGCCGCGACGTCGAACGCGGGCTTGGGGAAACGCGCGGCCACGTCGGCCGGTCGCCAGCCGGGCGGCTTGATCCACACGCGCAGCTTGTCGAGCCAGTTTTGCGCACGCCACGAGTCCTTGAGCAGGCCCCAGTAGACCTCGCCGTTGGCCCACAGCGGGTCCCAGCTGTTCAGCGGGCTGCGGGTGCCGTAGACGCACTTTTCGTCCTCTTCCTTGAAGCTGCCGAACAGGCGGTCCCAGATGATCAGGATGCCGCCGTAGTTCTTGTCCAGGTAGCGGTCGTTGACGGCGTGGTGCACGCGGTGGTTGGACGGCGAGGCGAACACGCGGTCGAACCAGCCCAGCCTGGGCACATGTTCGGTGTGTATCCAGTACTGGTAGAGCAGGTCGATCAGGCCCACCACCGCGAACACGATGGGTGGCACGCCGGCCACGGCCATGGGGATGTAGAACACCCAGCCCAGCAGGGCGCCGGTGCTGGTCTGGCGCAGCGCGGTGGAGAGGTTGTAGTCCTGGCTCTGGTGGTGCACCAC
>CAMLQP010000359.1 GCA_946482115.1 uncultured Comamonadaceae bacterium | reverse complement strand
GAGCGCAGGATCACGCTCTCGAACTCCTTGGGGTCCTTGAAGCGGCCCTGGGTGGTCACCGTGTAGGTGAAGTCCTGCGGCGTCTGCAGCGGCTGCTGGCCGAAGCTGCCGGCGGCGAACTGCGAGTTCTGCTCGCGGATGGCGTTGACCACGTCGGTCGGCGTCAGGTCGTACTGCGCCAGCTTGTCCGGGCGCAGCCAGATGCGCATGGAGTAGTTCTTCGATCCGAACTGGCTGACGTCGCCCACCCCCGGCAGGCGCTTGAGCTCGTCGATGACGTTGATCAGCGCGTAGTTGGAGATGAACACCGGGTCCTTGGAATTGTCCGGCGAGAACAGGGTGACCACCTGGAGGATGTCCGAGGACTTCTTCTCCACCTTCACGCCCTGCCGGCGCACCTCCTCCGGCAGCTTGGCCAGGGCGGCCTGCACCCGGTTGTTGACGTCGATGGTGGCCTGGTCGGGGTCGCGGCCCACCTCGAAGTACACCGACAGACTCATGCTGCCGCTGCTGGCCGAGTTGGACAGCTGGTAGATCATGCCCTCGACGCCGTTGATCTGCTGCTCCAGCGGCGCGGCCACGGTCTCGGCGATGACCTGGGCGCTGGCGCCCGGGTAGCTGGCCGACACCGACACCTGCGGCGGCAGGATCTGCGGGTACTGGGCGATGGGCAGGGCGCGCATGGCCGCCAGGCCGGCAAGGATGATGACGATGGAGATGACCGCGGCGAACACCGGCCGGTCGATGAAGAACCTTGAGATCACGGGCCGGACTCCTTAAGGCTGGGTGGCCGGGGCCGCGGGGGCCTCGGCCACCTTGACCGGCGCGTTCGGCCGCACCTTGGGCAGGCCCTCGACTATCACCCGGTCGCCGGCGGCGATGCCGCTGTCCACCACCCAGCGCCCCGCGGCGGTGTGCGCGGTGGTGACCGGGCGAATGCGCGCCAGGCCCTGCTCGTCCACCACATAGACGAAGGTGCCATTGGGCCCCTGGGAGATGGCGCGCTCCGGCACGGTCACCGCGTTGGGCTTGCTGATGCCCTTGACCACCACGCGCACGAACTGCCCCGGCATCAGCGCCTGGTCCGGGTTGGGCACCACGGCGCGGGCGCTGACGGTGCCGGTGGCGCGGTCGATCAGGCTGTCGGTGAAGTCCACCTTGCCTTCCAGCGGGTAGCTGGAGCCGTCGCCGAACTTGATCTCCACGCTCATCTGCTGGCCGCCGTCGCGCACCAGGCTGCCGCTCTGCAGGCCGCTGCGCACGCTGGACACCTCGCGGTCGGGGGCAGCGAAGTTGACATAGATGGGGTCGAGCTGGGTGATCTGGGTCAGCAGGCTGGCGTTGGGGTCGCCGGCCACCATCAGGCTGCCCTCGGACACCGTCTCCTTGCTGGTGATGCCGGAGATCGGCGCCTTCACCGTGGTGTAGTCGAGGTCGATCTGCTTGGCCTGCACCTCGGCCCTGGCCGCCTCGATGTTGGCCTTGCTCTGCTCGAAGTTGGATACCGCGTTGTCCAGCTCGCTCTCGCTGGCGAAGCCCTTCTTCTGCAGCTCGCGGATGCGCTTGAGGTCGCGCTCGGTCTGCCGGTAGCGCGCCTGCTCCTGGGCCAGCGCGCCCTTGGCGCGGGCCAGCGCGGCCTCGTAGGGGCGCGGGTCGATGCGGAACAGCACCTGGCCCTGCTTGACCTGGCTGCCCTCCTGGTAGGTGCGCTCCTGCAGGATGCCGCTGACCTGGGCGCGCACCTGCACCTCGCGGTAGCCGGCGGTGCGCGCCGGGTACTCGAACTGCAGCGGCAGCGACTCGACCTTGGCCGCCTCCACCAGCACTTCCGGCGGTGGCATCTGCGCGGCCGGGTCGGCGGCCTGCAGGAGGGGGCTGAACAACGTACCCAGGGCCAGCGTTGCGAGGGCAAGCGGGAGCGGTCGAGCAAACATGAGTCGTCTCCGTGACATCTTGAACGGGCACAGGCCCGGAAAGGCGGCCATGCTAGTTACATACATTCACGTTTGTAAACAAAGCGATGACGCAAAAATCGTTACACTGCGTTCCCCTGACTGAGCCTAGACCGATTACCGATACCCGCCATGCGCCGCACCAAAGAACAAGCCGAGCAGACCCGTGCCGCCATCCTGGCCGCTGCCGAACAGTTGTTTCTGGAAAAAGGCGTGGCGCACAGCACCCTCGAGCTGATCGCCCGGGCCGCCGGGGTGACGCGGGGCGCGGTGTACTGGCACTTCGAGAACAAGGCGCACCTGTTCCACGAGATGCTCAGCCAGGTGCGCCTGCCGCCGGAGCAACTGGCCGAGCGCCTGGGCGGCTGCGACGGTGGCGACCCGCTGCTGTCGCTGCGCGACCTGTGCATCGAGGCGATCGAGAACCTGGCCCGCGACGAGCAGAAACGGCGCATCTTCACCATCCTGCTGCACCGCTGCGAGTTCACCGAGGAACTGCGCGAGGCCGAGGAACGCCACATCGCCTTCATCAACCAGTTCATCGGCCTGGTGCAGGCACTGTTCGAGCGCCCGGCCTGCCAGCAGCGCCTGCTGCCGGGGGTGACCCCGCGCCTGGCGGCGCGCGCGCTGCACGCGCAGCTGGTCGGCCTGTTCACCGACTGGACGCGCGACCCGACGCTGTTCGACCCGCTGAGCGACACCGCCGCGCTGATCGACGCGCAGCTGCGCGGCCTGCTGCGCGAATGGAATCCGCCGCCCCGATAGCCCGGGCCGGCGGACGGGGGCACCCCCGGATCGGGTGCCGTGCGGGGCGGTCAGGCCGCCTCGGCCTCGTAGCCCTTGTCGCGGATGGCCTGCAGCAACTGCTCCAGGCTCTGCCGGCTGGCGACCCGGACCTCGCCGGCGCCGAGGTCGATCTGCACTTCCGCCGCCGGATCGCCGGCCTGCACCGCCCGGGTGATGGCACGTACGCAGTGGCCACAGGACATGCCGGAAACTTTCAGGATTTGCATGGTGTATACCTCTCGCTGGGGTGACTGGGGGCCTCCTC
>CAMLQP010000358.1 GCA_946482115.1 uncultured Comamonadaceae bacterium | reverse complement strand
GCGGGTAACGCGCCAGCCACCAGTCGGCGAACCAGCCGATGTGGCCCAGCTCCCACAGCGGCGGGTTGAGTTCGGGCGTGCAGGGCACGTGCAGCCCGTGGCCCAGCGCGGCCTGGTAGGCATCGAACAGCGACAGGCTGCGTTCGCGCGCGTCCTGCAGCGCCAGCGCCAGCACGGCCTTGCCGCCACAGCGCACGGCTTCTGCTTCGGACACAATCGCTGAGCTCTGTGGTTCTGCCATGAAAAAACCCTCCCTGTGTCTCGTGACGCCGGCGCTGGCCGATGCCAACAACGGCAACTGGCAGACCGCGCAACGGTGGGCGCGTTTGCTCGCGGGCCATTATGAGGTTCGGGTGGTGAAGTCGTGGCCCGATGACCGCACCGACGGCGACGGTACCGACGTCCTGCTGGCGCTGCACGCGCGCCGTTCGGCGGCCAGCGTGGCCGCGTGGGCGCAGGCCCATCCCGACCGCCCGCTGGTGCTTGCGCTCACCGGCACCGACCTCTATCGCGACATCCGTACCGATGCCAGCGCGCAGCGCTCGCTGGTGCTGGCGCACCGCCTGATCGTGCTGCAGGAGCTGGCGCCCCTGGCTCTGCCCGAGGTCCATCGTGGCAAGTGCCATGTGGTGTTCCAGTCAAGCACGCGGCGCCGAGCCCTGGACAAGACCCGCGAGCATCTGCGTGCGGTGGTGGTCGGTCACCTGCGCGAGGAGAAATCGCCGCAGACCGTGTTCGAGGCCGTGCGGCTGCTGCACCCCGACGAGGGCATCCTGATCGACCACATCGGCAACGCCCTCGATCCGGCGCTGGCCGATCTGGCGCGCGCGACGGCCTTGGCCTGCCCGCACTACCGCTGGCTCGGCGGCCAGCCGCACGAGGCCGTGCGCCGCCGCATCCAGCGCGCCCACCTGTTGGTCCACCCCAGCCGCATGGAAGGCGGCGCCCACGTGATCATGGAAGCCGCGCTCAGCGGCACGCCGGTGCTGGCCTCGCGCATGGACGGCAATGTGGGCATGCTGGGGCCGGACTACGGGGGCTACTTTCCGGTCGGTGATGCGGTGGCGCTGGTGGCGCGGCTGCGCGAGTGCCGTCGGGACATCGCGCAGGGCGGCGGCAGACTGGCTGCGCTGCAAGCACAATGTTTGGCCAGAGCGCCGCTCTTTGAACCCGCGGCCGAACGGGCCGCCCTGTTGCGGGCGCTGGCCGGCCCGCAGCCAGACCGGCCAGTCTCGCACGCCCCATCGATCTGTCCCAGCCCACGGAGAACCGAATGAACGCCCCGTCCACGCCCGCCCAGACCCAGCCCCGCCTGACCAGCCTTTCCCACGGCGGCGGCTGCGGCTGCAAGATCGCCCCCGGCGTGCTCAGCGAAATCCTCAAGGGCACCAGCGCCATGCCCATCCCGAAAGAGCTGCTGGTCGGCATCGAGACCGCCGACGACGCGGCCGTCTACCAGCTCAACGACGAGCAGGCGCTGATCGCCACCACCGATTTCTTCATGCCCATCGTCGACGACCCGTTCGACTTCGGCCGCATCGCCGCCACCAACGCCATCAGCGACGTCTACGCCATGGGCGGCACGCCCATCATGGCGCTGGCCCTGGTGGGCATGCCCATCAGCGTGTTGTCCACGGAGACCATCGGCAAGATCCTCGAAGGCGGTCGCGCCGTCTGCAGCGCGGCCGGCATCCCGATTGCGGGCGGCCACACCATCGACTCGGTCGAACCGATCTACGGCCTGGTCGCGCTGGGCCTGGTGCACCCCAAGCGCGTCAAGCGCAATGCGGATGCGAAGGTCGGCGACCGCCTGGTGCTGGGCAAGCCGCTGGGCGTGGGCGTGCTCTCGGCCGCGCTCAAGAAGGACGCGCTCAGCGCCGAGGGCTACGCCCGCATGATCGCCACCACCACCCAGCTCAACACCCCCGGCCCCGACCTGGCGGCGCTCGACGGTGTGCACGCGCTCACCGACATCACCGGCTTTGGCCTGGCCGGCCACACCCTGGAGATGGCGCGCGGCGCCCTCACCACCGTGCGCCTCAGCATGGACCGCGTGCCGCTGATCGAAGGCGTGCGCGCCCTGGCCGCCCAGGGCATGGTGACCGGCGCCTCCGGCCGCAACTGGGCCGCCTATGGCCACGAAGTGCGCCTGGGCGACCACCTGCAACCGGTGGACCAGGCCCTGCTGAGCGACCCCCAGACCAGCGGCGGCCTGCTCGTGGCCTGCGCGCCCGAAGCGGTGGCCGAGGTGCTGGCCATCTTCGAGCGCCACGGTTTCGCCGCCGCCGCCGAAGTGGGCGAGATCGTGGCGCCTGTGGCTGGCGGGGTGCGGCTGCAGGTGGTTTGAGACGGGGCTGGGGCTCAGGCGGTTGCCATGCACAGCGGGAAGATCGTTCTGGTTTCTACCTCCGGCTACGTCGCGAGCCGGGATGATCCGTTGTTGCGGGAACTGATCGAGAGCCAGATTGAGCTGTTCTGCGCCCTGGGTGTCGACGCCGAAAAATGGGAGGATGCGCTGGACTGGATGTGCATGGGAGCCGACGGCTCGGAGGCCACATTCATCACCACCACCTCGCATCCTGGCGAATCAGAGGCCGAGGTCATCGAGTTCGCCCGAAGCTTTTCCACCGAGAGGCCACACGAAGTCGAGGTCATTCGGGTTTGAAGGGGGTCCTGAGTGCTGTTAACCGCCGCTTCCTGGATGATGGTGCCGGGCGCGCCTTCGGCCTTCTAAAACACCATGCAACAACAGATTTTCATAGTGCTTTAGAGTCCAGAAGCTTCAGGAGGCACCCATGAAAAAACCGGATTCGACCGAGGCCCCGTCGGCCTCTGCGCTGATTGACCAACGCATCGCCGATCTCGCGGACTGGCGCGGGCAGACCTTGAGCCGGATGCGCCAGCTCATCCAGGAGGCCGACCCGGAGGTCGTCGAGGAGTGGAAGTGGATGGGCACGCCTGTGTGGTCGCACGACGGGATCGTCTGCACGGGCGAGTCCTACAAGTCGGTCGTGAAACTGACCTTCGCCAAGGGGGCTTCGCTGG
>CAMLQP010000357.1 GCA_946482115.1 uncultured Comamonadaceae bacterium | reverse complement strand
TCTTGGCCAGCACCAGGTGGACGATGTTCTCGGTCAGCTCGTGCTCGCCGGCCGATATCCACATCTTGTTGCCGCGCAGGCGGTAGCGCGGGCCCAGCGGGTCGCCCTCGAAGTCCTCGCCATCGGGCACGGCGCGGGTGGCCACGTCGCTCAGGGAGGAGCCGGCCTGCGGTTCGCTCAGGCACATGGTGCCCGAGAAGCGACCCGAGAATTCGTTGAGCGCGAACACGCGCTTTTGCGCTTCGGTGCCGTGTGCCATCAGCAGATTGGCATTGCCCACGGTGAGCATGCCCGCGCCGATGCTGGCCGAGGCCATGACGAAGAAGGCGTTGGCCGCCGCCTCCACCGTGTAGGGCAGCTGCATGCCGCCGATGTCGTAGTCCTGGGCGGCGCTGAGCATGCCACTCTCGGCATAGGCCTGCCAGGCATCGTGGGTGGCCTGGGGCAGGATCACCTTTTCGCCGTCGAAACGCGGCTCCTCGGTGTCCACCAGGCGGTTGAACGGCGCGTACTTCTCGCGCGCGATGCGCTCGCAGGTGTCCAGCACCGCGTCAAACGTCTCGCGGCTGTGGTCGGCGAAGCGCTCACGCTCGCCGAGGGCCTGCACCCCCAGCCAGTCGTACAGCAGAAAATCGACGGTGGGGCGCAGGCTCATGGTCACTCCGGGGTCACAGCACCTCGAACACGCCCGCGGCGCCCATGCCGCCGCCGATGCACATCGTGACGCAGACGCGCTTGGCGCCGCGGCGCTTGCCCTCGATCAGGGCGTGGCCGGTCAGACGCTGGCCCGACACGCCGTAGGGGTGACCCACCGCGATGGCGCCGCCGTTGACGTTGAGGCGGTCGGCCGGGATGCCCAGCTTGTCGCGGCAGTAGATCACCTGCACCGCGAAGGCTTCGTTCAGCTCCCACAGGTCGATGTCGTCCATCTTCAGGCCCAGTTTCTTGAGCACCTTGGGGATGGCGAACACCGGGCCGATGCCCATTTCATCGGGCTCGCAGCCGGCCACGGCAAAACCCAGGAACCGGCCCAGGGGCTTGAGGCCGCGCTGGCTGACCAGCTTTTCGTCCATCAGCACGCAGGCGCCGGCACCATCGGAGAACTGGCTGGCGTTGCCGGCCGAGACCAGGCCACCGGGCAGCGCCGAGCGCAGACCGTGGATGCCGTCAAAGGTGGTGCCCGGGCGGATGCCCTCGTCGTTCTCGACCGTGACCTTCTTGGTGATCAGGCCCATGACCTTGTCGGCCACGCCCGCGGTGACGGTGATGGGGGCGATCTCGTCCTTGAACAGGCCCGCCTCCAGCGCGGCGGTGGCCTTCTGCTGGCTGGCCGCGCCGTACTGGTCCATGGCCTCGCGGCCGATGTTGTAGCGCTTGGCCACCTGTTCGGCGGTCTGCAGCATGTTCCAGTAGATCTCGGGCTTCTTGCGGTCCAGGTCGAGGTCGCGCAGCATGTGCTGGTTCATCTCCTGCTGCACGCAGGAGATGCTCTCCACGCCACCGGCCACGTAGACATCGCCCTCGCCGGCGATGATGCGCTGGGCCGCCAGCGCGATGGTCTGCAGGCCGGAGGAGCAGAAACGGTTGACGGTCATGCCGGAGACGGTGACCGGGCAGTCGGCCATCAGCGCAATCTGGCGCGCGATGTTGGCGCCGGTGGCGCCCTCGGGGTTGGCGCAGCCCATGATCACGTCCTCGACCTCGCCGGCCTCGATGCCGGCGCGCTGCAGGGCGTGCTTGACCGCGTGGCCGCCGAGCGTGGCGCCATGGGTCATGTTGAAGGCGCCCTTCCAGCTCTTGGTCAGCGGCGTGCGGGCGGTGGAGACGATCAGTGCGGAGGTCATGGTGTTGTCTCTTTCGGTATTCAGTTGAACGTCTTGCCTTCGGCCACCAGGCGGGCCAGCAGCGGCGCGGGCTCCCAGAAGCGGGCGTCGTCCATCGGGTTCTGTGCGAAACGTTTCATGGCCTGCGTCACGTTGAACAGGCCGGTCTCGCTGGCGTAGTGCATCGGGCCGCCGCGGTGGATGGGGAAACCGTAGCCGGTGAGATAGACCATGTCGATGTCGCTGGCGCGGGCGGCGATGCCCTCTTCCAGCAGGCGCGCGGCCTCGTTGACCAGCGAATAGACCAGGCGCTGCACGATCTCCTCGTCGGAGATC
The DNA here is from genome assembly GCA_946482115.1 of uncultured Comamonadaceae bacterium. The sequence continues at coordinate 889 of CAMLQP010000357.1, read as the reverse complement.
TTGCGCGGCGTGATGCCCAGCGAGGCGCGGTGGTCCTCGATCATCTTGACCACCTCGGCGTTGGGGATGGCGTCGCGCTTGCCCGGCACGTAGTCGTACCAGCCGGCGCCGGTCTTCTGGCCGAAACGGCCTTTCTCGCACAGCAGGTCGGCGGTCTTGCTGTATTTCATGTCGGGGTATTCCTGCGCGCGGCGCTTGCGGATGGCCCAGCCGATGTCGTTGCCGGCCAGGTCACCCATGCGGAACGGGCCCATGGCGAAGCCGAACTTCTCGATCGCCTTGTCCACCTGGGCCGGCGTGCAGCCTTCGTCCAGCAGGAAACCGGCCTGGCGGCTGTACTGCTCGATCATGCGGTTGCCGATGAAGCCGTCGCACACGCCCGAAACCACGCAGGTCTTCTTGATCTTCTTGCCGATGGTCATGACGGTGGCCAGCACGTCCTTGGCGGTCTTCTCGCCGCGCACCACCTCCAGCAGCTTCATGACGTTGGCCGGGCTGAAGAAGTGCATGCCGATCACGTCCTGCGGACGCTTGGTGAACGACGCGATCTTGTTCAGGTCCAGCGTGGAGGTGTTGGACGCCAGGATGGAGCCGGGCTTCATCACCTCGTCCAGCTTCTTGAACACGGCTTCCTTGACGCCGATCTCCTCGAACACCGCCTCGATCACCAGATCGGCCTGGGCCAGGTCGGCGTAGTCCAGCGTGGTCTTGAGCAGGGCCATGCGCTGCTCGTACTTGTCCTGCTTGAGCTTGCCCTTCTTGACCTGCGCCTCGTAGTTCTTGCGGATGGTGGCGATGCCGCGGTCCAGCGCCTCCTGCTTCATCTCGAGGATCGTCACCGGGATGCCGGCGTTGAGGAAGTTCATGGAGATGCCGCCGCCCATGGTGC
>CAMLQP010000356.1 GCA_946482115.1 uncultured Comamonadaceae bacterium | reverse complement strand
CCACCGTGATGCGGCCGACGCCGGCGCTGCCCAGGTAGAGCGCCACCGGCGACCCGAGGCCACCGGCGCCGATCACCAGCGCGTGCGCTGCGAGCAGCTTCTCCTGGCCTTCGATGCCCAGCTCGTTGAGCAGGATGTGGCGCGAGTAGCGCAGGAGCTGCTGGTCGTCCAAGATGGCGTCGCCGATTCGGTCACCGGGTGGGTGATCAGTTCTCTTTTTTCTCTTCGGGGCGCTCGGTCAGGGTCTTGCTGACCATCACCGGACGGCCCTTGAGCTTGTTGAGCGCCTGTTGCAGCTGGAAGTCCTTGTCGCTGCCGAACTCCGGCACCAGGCGCTGGCCCGGGTTCTTTTTGGACTCCTCTTCCAGGCGCTTGCGGGCTTCCTCGCGCTCCTGGTCGCGCTGCTGCTCCGCGGCGCGCTGGGCGTCGGTCATCGGGGTTTCGCCCGCCTTGGCCTCGCTGCCATTGGTCAGGTGCTTGGTCAGGTCGGCCTCGCGGGTGCGCAGCGCCGCGAACAGGTTGCCCTCGGGCGTCTCGTCGACCATCACGTCGGGCACGATGCCCTTGGCCTGGATCGACTTGCCACCCGGCGTGTAGTAGCGCGCCGTGGTGAGTTTCAGACCCGTGTCGGGGCCCAGCGGACGCACCGTCTGCACCGATCCCTTGCCGAAGGTCTGGCTGCCCAGGATGGTGCCGCGCTTGTGGTCCTGCAGCGCGCCGGCCACGATCTCGCTCGCCGAGGCCGAGCCTTCGTTGACCAGCACCACCAGCGGCACGGTCTTGAGTGCGCCGTTGGTCGCCTTGGTCAGGCGGGCGATCGGGTCCGGGCCGCCGCGGCGCAGGTAATGCTGCGGGTTGGCGGTGTAGGTGAACTTGCTGTCGGCCAGCTGGCCGTTGGTCGAGACGACGGTCACGTTCTCGGGCAGGAAGGCCGCCGACAGGGCGACGGCCGCGTCCAGCAGGCCACCCGGGTCGTTGCGCAGGTCCAGCACCAGGCCCTTGAGCGGGCCACCCTTGTACAGCTCCTCGACCTTGCGGGCGAAGTCCTCCACCGTGCGGTCCTGGAACTGCGAGACCCGCACCCAGGCGTAGCCGGGTTCGACCAGCTTGCTCTTGACGCTCTGGGTCTTGATCTCTTCACGGGTGATCGTGACCGGGAAGCTGCGGTTCTCGTCCTTGCGGAAGATGGTCAGCAGCACCTTGGTGCGCGGCTCGCCGCGCATGAGCTTGACGGCGTCGTTGATCGACAGGCCCTTGACGGCGGTGTCGTCGATCTTGGTGATCAGGTCGCCGGACTTGAGGCCGGCGCGGAAGGCGGGAGAGTCTTCGATCGGCGAGACCACCTTGACCACACCGTCTTCCATGGTGATTTCGATGCCCACGCCGACAAAGCGGCCGCTGGTGCCTTCGCGGAATTCCTTGAAGGACTTCTTGTCGAAATACTGGGAGTGCGGGTCCAGGCTGGAGACCATGCCCGAAATCGCCTCGGAGATCAGCTTCTTCTCGTCGACCGGTTCGACGTAATCGGTCTTGACCATGCCGAACACGGCGGCGAGCTGCTGCAGCTCCTCCAGCGGCAGGGGAGCGAGCGAGCCGCGCGCCACCGCCTGAAGCTGCACCGTGGTCAGTGCACCGGCCACGGCGCCCGCCGCCACCCAGCCGACGATCTTCAGCTTCTGATTCACTTGCTTGCCCATCCGATCACCCCGAAAAAAACGCCGGCCCGGGCGGTCGCGCCTCGGGCCTGCAGACCAATATACACCTAGGAGTCAAGCCCTGTGATTCGGTTCCGTCCGGGCGGTTCAGCGTTTGCCCTGAGCGGCCACGGCTGCGGCGGCCTTGGCCGCCGCTTCGGCGTCGCCCAGGTAGTAGCTCTTGATCGGCTTGAGGTCGGCGTCCAGTTCGTACACCAGCGGGATGCCGTTGGGGATGTTCACGCCCACGATGTCGGCGTCGCCGATGTTGTCCAGGTACTTCACCAGGGCCCGGATGGAGTTGCCATGGGCGGCGATCACGATGCGCTGGCCCGCCTTGATGGCCGGGGCCAGTGAGTCGTTCCAGCAGGGCAACACGCGGGCGACGGTGTCCTTCAGGCACTCGGTCAGCGGGATCTGCTCGGGTTGGAGCTTGGCGTAGCGCAGATCCTGGCGCTGGCCGCGCGGGTCGTTGGCTTCCAGGGCCGGCGGTGGGGTGTCGTAGCTGCGGCGCCAGATCAGCACCTGCTCGTCGCCGTACTGCTTGGCCATGTCGGCCTTGTTCAGGCCCTGCAGGCCACCGTAGTGGCGCTCGTTCAGGCGCCAGTCCTTGACCACCGGCAGCCAGCTGCGGTCCATCTCGTCCAGGCAGTAGTTCAGCGTGTGGATGGCGCGCTTGAGCACCGAGGTGTAGGCGATGTCGAACTCGTAACCCTCGGCCTTGAGCAGCTTGCCGGCGGACATGGCCTGGGAGACGCCGGTGGGGGTCAGCTCCACGTCGGTCCAGCCGGTGAAGCGGTTTTCGAGGTTCCAGGTGGATTCGCCGTGGCGGATCAGGACGAGCTTGTGCATGGGCGTGAAGGCGTTGGGAGCAGGAAAAAGGGGCATGGAGGCTGGCCGGGCCGCGCCGGACAGCCCCACATTCTAAAATCCCGGGCTTGTCTGACCTGAAAGGTGCCTCGTGAGTTTTTTTCTCGACAACTGGATGCTGTTTGCCATCGCCCTGGCCTCGGGCGGGATGTTGATGTTTCCCGCCCTGACCTCGGGCGGCGGCGCGGCGGGCCTGACCCCCGCCGAAGTGGTGCAGCTGATCAACCGTGAGAAAGCCGCGGTGGTGGACGTGTGCGGGCCCGATGAGTTCGCGGCCGGGCACGTGACCGGTGCGAAGAACGTGCCGCTGCCCGAGCTGGAGGCCAAGTTGGCTGGTGTGGTGAAGAACAAGAACCTGCCGCTGGTGCTGGTCTGTGCGTCCGGCATGCGCTCCAAGCGCGCGGTGTCGATCGCCAAGAAGCTGGGCTACGAGAACACCCATTCGCTGACCGGTGGCATGGGCGCCTGGCGCACCGCCAACCTGCCGGTCGAAAAGGCCTGAA
>CAMLQP010000355.1 GCA_946482115.1 uncultured Comamonadaceae bacterium | reverse complement strand
TGGAAGGCATGCGGTGTCTCCGTTGTGGTTGTGATGAGGGCGGATGCTAGGGCGCCAGGCCATAAGCAACCAATAAAATTAGTGCCCCTTCAATCAGCGATCCGAATCACATGGCGCTGCGCTCCTCGGTCGTGCTCAACCGCCTGCTGGCCAAGGTGCGGGTGCGCCACCTGCAGGCCCTGGCCCGGCTGGCCGAGCTGGGCAACGTGAACCGCGCGGCGCAGGCCATGGGCATGACGCAGCCGGCCGTGACCCTGCTGCTGGCCGACCTGGAGCGGCTGATGGAGGCGCCGCTGTTCGTGCGCCACGCGCGCGGCGTCACCCCCACGCCGCTGGCGCGCGAGCTGCTGCCGCTGGTGCGCCAGATGCTGGGGCGGCTGGAGGAAAGCGCCGAACTGGTGGCCAGCCGGCTCGACCACCAGCAGGGCACGGTGCGCGTGGCCACCACCGCCGCCGGGGCCAACGGTCTGCTGGCGCAGGTGCTGCCGGGTTTCCTGGCCGCGCATCCGCAGGTGCAGGTGCTGGTGAACGAGGTCGACATCCTGGCGGTGTCCGCCTCCATCGACACCGGCTCGGCCGACCTGGTGTTCTGCCGCCAGCCGGCGGTGGTGCCGCAGGGCTGGCGCTTCGAGCCCTGCCAGGAGGACCGCTTCGTGGTGACCTGCGGCCTGCAGCACCCGCTGGCGCGGCGCAAGCGCCTGGCGCTGACCGATCTGGAGCACGCCTCCTGGCTGCCCAACGCCATGGGGAGCGCCGCGCGCGACCGTTATGAACAGCTGCTGCAGCAGCAGGGCTGGCCGCCACGCACCTGTCAGATCGTCACCCGCATCTCGCCCCTGACCTGGACCCTGCTGGACACCCAGCCCCTGCTGGCGCTGGTGCCCTACAGCGTGGTGCGCCCCTGGGTGGAGCGCGGCCAGCTGAAGCTGCTGCCGGTGCCGCTGGACCTGCCCTTCGAGCCACTGGGGGTGCTGCGGCCGGTCGACGGGCTGGGGCCGGCGGGGGAGCGGCTGGTGGCTTATGTGCTGGAAGCAGCGGGCCGGGGCGCCTGAGCCTCCGTCGTCACCAGCCAGATCCCCCCGCACACCATCACCAGTGCGGCCAGGTTGCGCCACTCCAGCACCGCCTCGCCAAGGAACAGGGCCGAGAGCAGCGCGCCGAACACCGGGATCAGGAAGTTGAACACCGTCACCTGGCCGACGCGGTTGTGCTTGAGCAGCGCGGCCCAGAGCGCGAACGCCACCGCCGACAGCACCGCCATGTAGCCCAGCAGGGCCAGCGAGCCAGCGCTCCAGCCGGTGATGTCGCCACCGCCGGCCAGACCGCCGAGCAGCAGCACCAGCCCGCCGATGCCCAGCTGCCAGCCGGTCATCACCATCGGGTCGATGCGCTGCGACAGGCGCTTGCCGTAGATGCTGGCGGCCGAGAGCACGAAGGCGGCGATGACGATGAAGCCTTCGCCCAGCAAGGTGAACTCCGCGTCCAGCCCTTGCGCGCCGCGCAGGTTGACCACCATCACACCCACGAAACCAACCGCGCAGCCCATCGCCTTGCGCCGGCTCAGCCGGTCGTTGGCGTAGAGGAAGTGCGCCAGCAGCACGGAAAAGAAGGTGCCGGTGGCGTTCAGGATGGAGGCCTTCACGCCCGTGGTGTTCGCCAGCCCCACATAGAAGAACACGTACTGCAGCGCCGTCTGCGCCAGCCCCAGCAGGCCCAGCTGGCCCCACTGCACCGGTGCCAGCGCCCAGACGGATTTGCCCATCAGCCGCGCCATGGCCAGCAGCAGCGCGCCCGCGAGCAGGAAGCGCCAGCCCGCGAACGCGAGCTGCGCCGCCGTGTCGCTGCGCGCGATGCCCAACAGCGCGTAGCCGCCCTTGATGGCCGGGTAGGCGCTGCCCCAGAGCAGGCAGCACAGCGTGGCCAGCAGGACGAGGTAACGCGGGCGGCTGAAGACGCTGGTGGCGGGTGCGTGGGTGTTGTTGACGTGGCCGCTCAGCACGGCACGCCGCCACGCGCCAGCAGCCAGGCCGGGGCGTCCTGCAGGCACACCGGACGCAGGAAGCGCTCCAGCGCCGCGTCGCCGACCGAGGTGGTCATGGGCGCGGTGCTCGACGGCCAGGGGCCGCCGTGCTGCTGCGCGGCCGTCACGGCCACGCCGGTGGGCACGCCCGCGAACAGCACACGGCCGGCGATCTGCGTGGCGCTGCGCACGATGGCGCGGTTGTCGGCCGTGTCTTCATCGGCCCCCCAGACCGTCACGGTCAGGCTGCCGCCGACGGCGGCGAGCACGGCGTTCACCTCGGCCAGGCTGGCGCAGCGCACGATCAGGCTGCTGGGGCCGAACACCTCGTCGCGCAGTTCGTGGCGCTCGATGAAGCGCTGCGCGCTCACCTGCAGCAGCTGCGGGCCGGGTGCGGGGGCCACGCCCTGGCCCTGCAGCAGCGACAGCGCGCCCGCGTCCATGAAGCCCCTGATGCCGGCGTCGAAGGCCTTGCGCATGCCGGCGGTCAGCATGGGGTGCGGCTGCTGCTTGGCCAGGGCTTCGACCAGTTGCGGGATGAACGCATCGGTCTCGGGGCCGTCCACCAGCACCAGCAGGCCGGGGTTGGTGCAGAACTGGCCGCAGCCCAGGGTGATGGAGCCGGCCAGGGTGGTGGCCAGCTCGGCGCCCTTGGCGGCCAGGGCCGACGGCAGCGCGATCAGCGGGTTGATGGAGCCGAGCTCGCCGTAGAACGGGATGGGGCGCGGACGGGCGTTGGCTTCGGCCTGCAGCGCGGCACCGCCGCGGGTGGAGCCGGTGAAGGCGCCGGCGGCGATCAGCGGGTGGCGGATGAGGCCGACACCGACCTCGATGCTGGCGCCCTGCACCAGGCCGATCAGGCCGGCGGGCAGGCCCTGCTCTTTGAGCACCCGCTGGATGATGGCGAACACCTGCTGCGACAGACCCGGGTGGCCGGGGTGGGCCTTGACCACCACCGGGCAGCCGGCGGCCAGGGCCGCGGCGGTGTCGCCGCCCAGCACCGAGAAGGCGAACGGGAAGTTGCTGGCCGCGAACATGGCCACCGGGCCCAG
>CAMLQP010000354.1 GCA_946482115.1 uncultured Comamonadaceae bacterium | reverse complement strand
AGGGCCACGGCGAACAGCGCCGCGTTGGCGGCACCGGCGGGACCGATGGCGAAGGTTGCGACCGGAACGCCCTTGGGCATCTGCACGATGGAGTGCAGCGAATCCACGCCCGACAGCGCCTTGGACATCACGGGCACGCCCAGCACCGGCACCACCGTCTTGGCGGCGATCATGCCCGGCAGGTGGGCGGCGCCACCGGCGCCAGCGATGATGGCCTTGAGCCCCCGGCCGGCGGCGGCTTCGGCGTAGGCGAACATGTCGTCGGGCATGCGGTGGGCCGAGACCACGCGCGCCTCGTGCGCAATGCCGAAGTCTTTGAGGATCTGCACGGCGTGCTGCATGGTGTCCCAGTCGCTGCTGGAACCCATGACGACGCCAACCACGGGTGTGCTCATGGAGAAGGCTCTCGTGCGCGCCGGACCGGGCGCTGTTGGAAGGAGACTCGGGTGAAGCCGGAGCCCGCGGGCGGGCGGCTCCGGTAAAGTGCGGATTTTACGTTTCGCGCCACGCCGGCCGCCACGTCCCGCCCCCACACCACCGCTGCACGCCATGATCAACGTCACCGTCGCCAACTTCGAAGCCGAGGTCATCGAAGCCTCCATGCACACCCCGGTGCTGGTCGATTTCTGGGCCACCTGGTGCGGCCCCTGCAAGGTCATCGGCCCCATCCTGGAGAAGATCGAGGCCGAGTACGGCGGCCGCTTCAAGCTGGTCAAGATCGACTCCGACCAGGAGCAGCAGCTGGCCGCGGCCTTCGGCATCCGCAGCATCCCGACCTGCGTGCTGCTCATCGGCGGCCAGCCGGTGGACGGGTTCATGGGCGCCCTGCCCGAAGGCCAGATCAAGGCCTTCCTGGACAAGCACCTGCCCAGCGAGGACGAACTGGCCGCCCTGGCCGAGGCCGACGAGGCACAGCAGATGCTGGCCAACGGCGCCGACGAGGCCGAGGCCGGCACCGCGCTGGAGAAGCTGGCCCAGGCCGTGGAGCAGGCACCCGACAACGACGACCTGCGTTTCGAACTGATCCGCCAGTGCATCAGCCACGGTCTGTTCGAACAGGCCGCCGGGGCGCTGGCGCCCACGCTCTCGCGCATCCCGGTGCCCCTGCGTTTTGACGCGCTGGCCCAGTGGCTCAACGCGTTGGAGTTCGTCGGCACCGACCCGCGCGGGCAGTGGCCGCTGGAGAAGTTCGACGAGCTGATCGGCCAGAACAAGCGCGACTTCGAGACCCGCTTCGCCAAGAGCCGCGTGCTGATCGCCATGGGCGAATGGCCCGCCGCGCTCGAAGAGCTGCTGGAAATCATCATGCGCGACAAGAAGTGGGACGACGAGGCCCCGCGCAAGACCTACGTCGGCCTGCTCGAACTCATGACCCCGCCCAAACCCAAGGCCGACCCGGCCGCCGCAGGCAAGAGCGCCGGCGGCATCGAGCTGGCGGGCAAGGCGGCGGTGCAGGAAGACCCGCAGGCGCAGCTGGTCTCGCAGTACCGGCGCAAGCTCAGCATGGCGCTGAACTGAGCCGCCTCACTCAGGCTTGAAGCCAGCCCCCTTGAGCAGCTCGGCGCTGCGGGTCACGTCGGCGGCCACGTACTTGCGGAACTGCTCGGTGCTCTCCTGCACCGGCTCGATCCCCAGGGTGTCGAGGGCGCCCGATTTCGCCAGCTGGTCCACCGCCTTGTTGACAGCCTTGTTCAGCAGCTGCACCCGGTCTTCCGGCGTGCCCTTGGGCGCCCAGACGCCGTACCAGGACTCGTAGACCATGCCGGGATAGCCGCTTTCGGCCGCGGTGGGCACGTCCGGCGCCACCTTGCTGCGGCGCGCCATGGTGGTGGCGATGGCCTTGACCTTGCCGCTCTTGGCCATGGCCTGGATCGAAATGATGGAATCCATCAGCAGCTGCACATGGCCGCCGGCCACGTCGGCCAGCGCAGGCGCCGTCCCCTTGTACGGCGTCATGGTCAGTTTGAGGTTGCCCTGCTGGGCCAGCAGCAGCGTCGCCAGGTGGCTGGGCGCACCCAGGGCCGGCACGGCGGCGGTCCACTTGTCGGGCTGCGCACGCGCGGCGTCCAGCACCTCCTTCAGGTTCTTCTGCGGTGCGCCGGGCGGGATCACCAGCATCAGCGGCGCCTCACCCACACGTGCCACGGGCGCGAAGTCGGCCTGCGGGTCGTAGGGCGGGTTGGCCAGCACCTGCCTGGCCAGCACGTGGGTGGCGGCCGAGAACAGCAGGGTCATGCCATCGGGCGGGGCCATCTGCACCGCCTTGCCGCCGATGGTGCCGCTGGCGCCGGCCTTGTTCTCGACGATCACCGACACGCCCAGGTCGGTCTGCAGCTGCCGGCCCAGCAGGCGCGCCGCCTGGTCCACCCCGCCGCCTGCGGCAAAGGGAACGACCAGTTTGAGCGTGCCCGACGGGAACTGGCCCTGCGCCTGCACCGGCGCCGTCAGCGACAGCCCCAGCGCCAGGGCGGCCATCCAGATCTTGGTCTTCATGCTTCTTGTCTCCACGGGTGGATGGTAGGCGCGCCGGCCCGGCGCGCCTGAGGGGTCTCACTGCGCCAGGCCCAGGCCTGCGGCGCGCATGGCGGCGGCGATTTCGTGCTCGGCGCCTTCGGCCAGCGGCAGCAGCGGGCTGCGCACCGTGGCGTGCTCGAGGATGCCGCGCGCCACCAGTGCCCACTTCAACGCCACCGAACCCTCCATGTGCGAGCCGCGGTGGTAGACGTTGGCGGTCACCGGCAGCAGGCGGTCGTGCAGTTCGCGCGCCTTCTTGTAGTCCTTGGCCTTGCCTGCCTTGATCATCTCGACCAGCGGCTCGGGCGCGATGCAGCCATAGCCCACCAGCGCGCCGTCCACGTCGAACATGGTGTGCAGCAAGTACTCGTCGTGGCAGGTCAGGATCTGCAGGTCGGGGCGCTCGGCGCGGATGACCGGGATTTCCCGGTCCCAGCGCTTCATGTTGCGCACACCGTTCTTCATGGCAAACACGCCAGGCAGGGCGGCAATGTCCAGTTGCGTTTCCAGGTCGTAGGTGCACTTGGTGGCGTCGGGGTACTGGAACAGGATCAGCGGCA
>CAMLQP010000353.1 GCA_946482115.1 uncultured Comamonadaceae bacterium | reverse complement strand
GCGTGCATGGCCTGCGGGTTGTCGTAGAGCATCGCCTTGGACTTGCGGAAGTCGCGGCTGGAGCCGCCCTCGACCATGTAGGTGGCCAGGGTCCAGGGGCTGCCGGTGAAGCCGATCAGCGGCACGCGGCCGTTCAGCTCGCGGCGGATGGTGCGCACGGCGTCCATCACGTAGCCCAGGTCCTGCTCGGCATCGGGAATCGGCAGGGCCTCGATATCCGCCATGCTCGACACCACCTTCTTGAAGCGCGGGCCCTCGCCGGTCTCGAAATACAGGCCCTGGCCCATGGCATCGGGGATGGTGAGGATGTCGGAGAAGAGGATCGCGGCGTCGATCTGCGGGTAGCGATCCAGCGGCTGCAGGGTGACCTCGCAGGCCAGCTCCGGGTTCTTCATCAGGCTGACGAAATCACCGGCGCGGGCTCTGGTGGCGCGGTACTCCGGCAGGTAACGACCGGCCTGGCGCATCATCCACACGGGCGTGACGTCGACGGGTTGCTTGAGCAGGGCGCGCAGGAAACGGTCGTTCTTCAGGGCGGACATCGGCAGGGTTCCTGGAAAATCGGCAGGGAGCGTTGCGGCGGGAGTATGCGATGGCCGCTCGGCGGCGGCCCCCTTCCTCCGGGCGGGCTCCCGGATCGCAGGGGCCCGCGCGCCTTGGCGCAGAAAAAGTGCGGGCATTTTCGCAGACCCCAAAACAAAAGGCACGGCGAGTGCCGTGCCTTTTGTCTATCGCGACGATTTGTCCCAGGCGATCAGACGCCCAGGTAGTCGAGGATGCCCTCGGCGGCGTTGCGGCCCTCGAAGATCGCCGTCACCACCAGGTCGGAACCGCGGACCATGTCGCCACCGGCGAAGATCTTCGGGTTGCTGGTCTGGTGCTTGAACTGGCCCTTCTCCGGCGCCACCACACGGCCCTGGCTGTCGGTGTCGATCTTGAAGTCGCTGAACCAGGCGGCCGGGCTCGGACGGAAACCGAAGGCGATCAGCACGGCTTCGGCCGGGATGATCTCCTCGGAGCCCGGGATCGGCTCGGGGCTGCGACGGCCACGGGCGTCCGGCTCGCCGAGACGGGTCTCGACCACCTTGACGCCTTCCACCTTGTCCTCGCCGACGATGGCGATGGGCTGGCGGTTGAAGAGGAACTTCACGCCCTCTTCCTTGGCGTTCTTCACTTCCTTGCGCGAGCCCGGCATGTTCTCTTCGTCACGACGGTAGGCGCAGGTCACGGCCTTGGCGCCCTGGCGGATGGAGGTGCGGTTGCAGTCCATCGCGGTGTCGCCGCCGCCGAGCACGACCACGCGCTTGCCCTTCATGTCGATGAAGTCCTCGGGGGACTTCTCGAAGCCGAGGTTGCGGTTGACGTTGGCGATCAGGAAGTCCAGCGCGTCGGTGACGCCCGGCAGGTCCTCGCCCGGGAAGCCGCCCTTCATGTAGGTGTAGGTACCCATGCCCATGAACACGGCATCGTACTCATCCAGCAGCTGCTGCATGGTCACGTCCTTGCCGATCTCGGTGTTCAGGCGGAACTCGATGCCCATGCCGGTGAAGACTTCGCGACGACGGCTCATCACGGTCTTTTCCAGCTTGAACTCGGGGATGCCGAAGGTCAGCAGGCCGCCGATTTCCGGGTTCTTGTCGAACACCACCGGGGTCACGCCGTTGCGCACCAGCACGTCGGCGCAGCCCAGGCCGGCCGGGCCGGCGCCGATCACGGCGACACGCTTGCCGGTCGGCTTGACCTTGGACATGTCCGGGCGCCAGCCCATGGCGAAGGCGGTGTCGGTGATGTACTTCTCCACCGAACCGATGGTCACCGCGCCGAAGCCGTCGTTGAGGGTGCAGGCACCCTCGCACAGACGGTCCTGCGGGCACACGCGGCCGCAGACTTCCGGCAGCGTGTTGGTCTGGTGGCTCAGCTCGGCGGCGGCCAGGATGTTGCCTTCCGAGACCAGCTTCAACCAGTTGGGAATGAAGTTGTGCACCGGGCACTTCCACTCGCAGTACGGGTTGCCGCAGCCCAGGCAGCGGTGCGCCTGGTCGGCGGCCTGGGCCGGTTTGAAGGATTCGTAGATTTCCACGAACTCCTTCTTGCGCTGGCGCAGGAGCTTCTTCTTCGGATCCTTGCGCCCGACCTCGATGAACTGGAAGTCGTTGTTCAGACGTTCAGTCATTTCAAAACCTCATCAAACCACTTCAGGCGCGTTATTGCGGATTGGCACGGGTGCTGGAGAGCAGCGAGCCGAGGCTGGCGGCCTTCGGCTTGACCAGCCAGAACTTGCGCAGGTAATCCTCCAGGTTCTCCAGCAGATGCGTGCCCCAGGGGCTGGCAGTCTCGGCCACGTACTCGGCGAGCACGCCGCGCAGATGGCTGCGGTAGGCCTCCATGGCCTCGTTGCTGATGCGCTGGATTTCCACCAGTTCATGGTTGACGCGGTCGACGAAGCTGTTGTCCAGGTCCAGCACGTAGGCGAAGCCGCCGGTCATGCCCGAGCCGAAGTTCACCCCGGTCTTGCCCAGTACGCAGACGAAGCCGCCGGTCATGTACTCGCAGCAGTGGTCGCCGGTGCCTTCCACCACGGCGTGGGCGCCGGAGTTGCGCACGGCGAAGCGCTCGCCGGCGGTGCCGGCGGCGAACAGGCGGCCACCGGTGGCACCGTACAGGCAGGTGTTGCCGATGATGGCCGACTCCTGGGTCTTGAACGGGCTGCCGGCCGGCGGAACTATGACCAGCTTGCCGCCGGTCATGCCCTTGCCGACGTAGTCGTTGGCGTCGCCTTCCAGGCGCAGGTGCAGGCCGCCGGCGTTCCACACGCCGAAGCTCTGGCCCGCGGTGCCCTTGAAGCGGAAGGTGATCGGCGCGTCCTTCATGCCCTGGTTGCCGTGCTGCTTGGCGATCTCGCCGGACACGCGCGCACCGATGGAGCGGTCGCAGTTGCAGATGTCCAGCTCGAACTCGCCGCCGGTCTTGCCGGCGATGGCGGCCTGGGCCAGCTCGACCATCTTCTCGGCCAGCAGGCCCTGGTCGAACGGCGGGTTCTTCTCGACTTCGCAGAACTGCGGCTTGTCGGCCGGGA
>CAMLQP010000352.1 GCA_946482115.1 uncultured Comamonadaceae bacterium | reverse complement strand
GCGAGAAGCGCTCGTTGACGATCTCCATCGTGGGCATGCGCCCACGGACGATGCGTTCCTGGCTGGAGAGGTTGTAGACCCGGACGCCGTCGGTGGGGACGTCGTCCTTTTCGAGCTTCTGGCTCTCGCCGGTGACCCCTTCCAGAAGGGCATCGACTTCTTCCTGGGAGAGAAACGAATCGGCCATGGCGTCAGGTCCCCTGGGTCACTGAACGATGAAGCTGGAGAAGAGCACGCCCTCGATCGGGTTGGGAGCGGCCTTTTTCTTCTTCTTGCCCTTGGCGGCAGGTTCGGCGCCCGGGTGTTCGTAGTCGTAGCCCATGACGGTGGAGATCTCGGCCATGATGTCCTGCGTCAGGGCCTGCTTGCCATCGGCCCGCAGCATCTGTTCCGCGGTGCGTTGCGAGACCAGGATCAGGATGCCGTTGCGGATGCTGGGCATGTAGGTCTTCATCTCTTCGCCGGTCTTGGCGTCGGCCAGTTGCAGCGTGATGCCCAGCTGGGCGAAGCGGTTGCCGCCCGGGTCGGCCAGGTTGACCACCATGCTGTCCAGGGGCAGGAAGGTCGGCGGGGTCTTGGGGTCGCGCAGGGGGGCGGCGTGGCCCTCGTCCTCGGCCGTGAGTTCGGTGCCGTCTTCCTCGTCTTCGCTCTGCGACTTCTTCAGCAGGAAGAGCGCCGCGCCCGCGCCGATGAGCGCCAGCACCACCACGCCGATGATGATGAACAGCAGTTTCTTGCTCTTGGGTTTGGCTGGGGCCTCGCCATTGGCGGGGGCGGCAGCAGCGGCAGCAGACATGGACATCCTCCGGAAGGGCGCCCCGTGGGGGGCGGTGCCCGCCGAAAAGACCGGCGGGCTGTGGAGGAATTATTGGAGCCACCCCCCCCGGGCGTAGCCCTGAATAGCGCCGGAAAACCCCGCTATTCGCCGGCTCCGCGCGGCCGGTTTGGCGTTCTCAGACGAACAGGTCCAGCGGGCGGCTGCCGTCGCTGCGCGGCCGCGGCGTGGCCGGCACGGCGCTGCCGGCCGGTGCCGCCGCGGTGTCGGCACGGGCCGATGGCGCGCCGGGGCGGACGGGGGATGCGGACGGGCCGCCCTGCCCCTGCTGGCCGCGCTGGTCGCTGACGTTCACGTCGCCCAGCTGGATGCCGCCGCGCTGCAGCAGGTCGGCCAGCGTGCCCTCGGCGCTCTGGCGCAGCTCGGCGCGCGCCTCGGCGCTGTCGGTGCGGAAGCTCAGGTCCAGTTCCTGGCCGGTGAGCGAGAGCCGCACGTCGATGGCGTTCTCGCCGTCCTCGCCGATGCGCAGGCTGGCCTGGCGCAGGTGCGGCGAGGCGAAGCTGTCCAGGCGCTCTTCGGCCTCGGCATCGGCCTGCGCCAGGGTCTCTTCGTAGGTCTCGTCGCGTGCGTCGCTGCGCAGTTCGTCGCGGGTGTCGGTGTGATCGCCGCCCTCAGCGCCCGCCTCGCCGCCGGTGCCCGGCTGACCGGTGTGGTCCGCACCGCCGGCCATGGGCACCGCGCCCTGCAGCGGTGCCGCCGCCAGCGGTGTGTCGGCCGTGGCCTCGTCGCTGATGGCCTGCGCAAAGCGCTGGTCGAGCGCCACCGTGCTGTGCAGCGGCAGCGCCGGTCCGGCGTCGATCCGCACCGCGGCGCGCTCGGCGGCCGGGGTCGACTGGGCCTGGGTGTGGTGCCACTGCTGGAGCGCGCTGGTGCCCGCCATCTGGGCGGTGCTGCGCCAGGCCGCGGGCCGGGCGGTGGCCGGGGTCGGGGCGCTGTTGCCCGCGGCCGGCGGGCTGGCGTTGGCCGCCGAGAGCTGGGCCTGGGTCTGTTCGTCCAGCGCCTCGGGCTGGTCCAGCACCTGCATGCCCTGCAGCGTGTCGGCGGGCGCGCCTTCGTTCGCCGCCGCCTGGGGGGGCGTTCCAGCGTCCGGGGAGGGGCCGGTCAGACCGCGCGGACCGGGGGCGGTGCCGCCGGCCAGGGCCCCCGCTGCGCTTGCCGTGCTCGGTGCGCCGGGTGCGCCTGCGGAGGGCAGGGCGGCCCAGGCCATCATGGCTTCCAGCTGGGCTTCACCAGATTCGTCCGCAGCGGGCAGGGTCTCGCCCGTGTCCTGCACCAGTTCGGCAGACACGTCGGCGGCCAGAGGCAGTGTGTCGTTGGTGGCGCTCAGCAGCGACAGCAGGTTGGCAAACAGGTCGGCACCGGTCTCCTGGCCACCGGGTTTGCGGGCGCCCTGGGCGCCGTTGCGGCCCGCGGCCTGGGCCGTCTGGGTCGGGCCCGAGGAAGCGTTGTGCGATGCGCTGGGGGCGGGGCTGGTGCTCATGAACGGGCTCCGTGGGCGGCCGAGAGGGCCTGGCGCAGGTGGATGGTCAGCGCCATCTCGTCGGTGGCCTTCTGCTCCTGGCGCATGGCGCGGTGTTCGATCGCCTGCTGCTTGCGCTCGGCGTACTTGCGCAGGCCGGCGACGTCGCGCTCGGCGGCGTAGACCTGGGCCTGGGCGCGTTCGACCACCTCTTCCCGGCTGCGCTGCACCGCCTGCTGGAACTCGATGGCGTGGGTGATCTTTTCCATGAACTGGCGGTGGTGGTGCAGCAGGTTGGCGTCCACGCCGCCCGTGGTGCTGCGCTGCGCCCAGCGCTGCAGCGCCTCGTCGGCGTAGTTGCGCAGCTGGTTCATCTGGGCCTGCGCCGCCTGCAGTTCACGCTGGGCCTGGCCGAGCGCGGTGAGCGCGTCGTCGCGGCGCCGGGTGGCCAGGTCCACCACCTTGTGCAGGGTCTGCAGGTTGCTCATGCGTGGGTTCCTTCATACAGGTTGTGGTTGGCGTGTCCGCGCGCACCGCGGCTGTTGCGTGCGGGCTGGTCTTCCTGCAGCGCCACGGCCAGCTGCTGCAGGCTGTGTTCCATGGTCGCGGCCTCGCGCATGTCCTGCATCAGGAAGCGCTGCAGGCCGGGGTAAAGCACGATGGCGCGGTCGGTTTCCGGGTCGCTGCCGGCGGCGTAGGCGCCCAGCTGGATCAGGTCGCGGCTCTTCATGTAGCGCGAGTAGTAGTTGCGGAACTTGCGCGCCAGCTCCAGGTGCTGCGGCG
>CAMLQP010000351.1 GCA_946482115.1 uncultured Comamonadaceae bacterium | reverse complement strand
TTACTTGGCGGCCTTGATGCGGTCGAGCACGCGGCCTTCGATGTCCTCGATGCCGGCGGGCACGGCCGGGTACCACTTGATGTTCTTCAGCGCGGCTTCGGGGAAGCTGTCGGCGAACTGTTTCTTGAGCACCGGGTCCATCATCTGGTCGGCGCCCTTGCTGGCGGTGAAGTTGCCGGCCGAGGACGCCACCTTGGCGGCGATCTCGGGGCGCATGTTGAAGTTGATCCAGGCGTAGGCGGCCTCGTCGTTCTTGCCCTTGGCCGGCAGCGCGAAGGTGTCGACCCAGCCCAGCGCGCCGGACTTGGGCGCGACGTACTTGATGTCGGGGTTGGTCTTGTTCAGGCCCCAGCCGCCGGTGTCCCACATCATGGCCGTGGTCAGCTCGCCCGAGCGCATGCCCGCCAGCAGCTGGTCCTTGCCGTCCCAGTAGAACTTCACGTTCTTCTTGCACTCGGTGAGCGCCTTGCCCACGTCGTCCATCAGCGCGCCGTAGGCCTTGGCGTCGCTGTACAGCGCGAACGGGTTCTTGCCCATGGAGAAGGCGAAGGCGATCAGGGTCGGGCGCTTCAGGCGCATGCTGACCTTGCCGGCGTTCTCGGCGGCGCACAGGTCGGTGTAGTCGGCCGCCTTGGAGGTCTTGGTGTTGACCACCAGACCGTCGGTGCCCCAGATGTGCGGCACGGCGTAGACCTTGCCGCCCACGGTGGTGTTCAGGCGGGTGGCTTCGAGCATCGAGGGAATGAACTGCTCGGACTTGATCTTGGACAGGTCCATCGGCTTGTAGATGCCGAACTCGGCCTGCGGGCCGGCGATGCGGTCCTGGCTGGGCTGGGCCAGGTCGAAGCCGGCACCGGCGGTGGCGCGCAGCTTGGAGATCATTTCCTCGTTGTTCGAGAGGGTCACCTCGACCTTGATGCCGGTCTCCTTGGTGAACTGCTCCATCACGTCCTTGGGCACGTAGTCGGCCCAGGTGATCAGGCGGAGGGTCTTGTCCTGGGCATGGGCCGCGCCAACGGTCAGCAGCAACGCGGCCAGGGCCACGCGGGAGATCTTGCTCTTCATGGGTGTGCTTTCAGGGTGGATGACGAAAACATGGACCGCCGCCGCGGGATTGCGGCGGACGTGGCGGAAACAGCGCAACGCAGAATCCGGCAAAGCCCAGCGTATGTCAAGCACGTGAAAGTCCCGTGACGGCGCGCCACGGCGCGTGCGGGTTCAGTCCGGTCCGTGCAGCGACCGCAGTCCCAGGTGGTGCATCAGTTCGCGCAGGATCAGCAGCACCGCGTCTCCTGCCGCATCGTCAAAACCGGTGCCGCGCGCCGAGGGTGCACCCACCGCCCGGGCCGCCAGCAACTGGTACTCGCGCTCGATGCCGTCCAGTCCAGTGGACCCTTGCGCCATCGCGGCAATGGCACCGCCGCGTTGCAGCGGCGCCAGACTGCGCGCGCTCAACACCATGCGCGCGCCGCGCGGCACCTGGGCCGCGATGCGTTCGATCGCGTCTTCCACGGTCTGGATGCCGTTCTCCACCGCCAGCGCCGATGGCGCAGACGTCGTCGGTGGCCACAGCGAGGCCGAACCCACAGGCAGGGTCCAGGTGGTGCCAGTGGGGGTGTTGATCACGGTCTCGCGCGCCCCGATGTCCAGCGCCAGCCGCGGGCCGGTGTCGGTGGTGCTCACGGCGCCACCTCGTCCAGCGCGCGGACCAGCAGCGCCAGGGCGCGCTGGTCGATGCCGTGCGCGAGCCCGGGCAGCAGGTCGGCCCGGGCATCGGCGCCCAAGGCCTGCAGCTGCTGCGCGCCCTGCGAACTGAACGCCGCGGGAATCACCGGGTCCTGCGCGCCGTGGATGAAGCGGAAGGCCACGCCCGCCGGCGCGGTCTGCGGCGGCGCGGCGAAGCGTCCCGACATCGCCACCACCCGGGCAGCCAGCGGCTCGCCCGCCTGCGTCGATTCGAGCGACATGATCGCGCCCTGCGAGAAGCCGGCGAGCACGGTCTGCGCGGCGCCGAGTCCGGTGTGGGCCTGCCAGCGCCGCACGGTCTCGGCAAAGCGCGGCATGACCGCCGCGATGCGCTCGGCGCGGTTGGCCTCGGTCACGCCCTGCACCGAAAACCACTGCCAGCCGCCGCCCAGGTCGGACGCGAACGGCGAACGCACCGCAACCACCCAGCGGTCGTCGCGCGCCAGCGCGGGGCCCAGGGGCTCGAAGCCTTCGGGGCTCGCACCCACGCCGTGGAACAGCAGCACCAGCTGGCGCGCGGGCGCCGCGGGGCGGTGCAGGACGAGGTCGCCCGCCGGCGCTTCGGTGCGGGTGTCCATGTTCAGGCCTCCACGGCGTCGGGCGCACCGACAGGGAGGTCGCCGAACTGGAACGCATCCATCGACAGCACACCGTGCGTGATGCCGCCTTCGATGCGGGTGGCCGGCGCCTCGGCGCCCGCCGCGCCGGCGGCCACCATCAGCGGCCACAGGTGTTCGGCCGTGGGGTGGGCGCGCTGGGCGTGCGGTGCAATCGCCATGGTCTGCTGCAAGCGCGCATGGTCGCGGCCGGTCACGACGGTGTTGATCCAGTGCGCGAACTCGAGCGCATAGGTCTCGGCGTTCGCGTCGGGCGCGTCGAAGCGCACCTCGTAGAGGTTGTGCGTCAGGCTGCCGGAGCCGATCACCAGCACACCCTCCTCGGCCAGCGGCGCCAGCGCCTGGCCGTAGGCGTAGGCGCGTTCCCCATCCAGGCGCGCGGGCAGTGAGACCTGGAACACCGGCACGTCGGCCTGCGGCAGCAGGTGCATCAGCGGCACCCAGGCACCGTGGTCCAGGCCCCACTGCGTGTCGGCCTCGGCGGCGTACCCCGCGGCGCGCAGCAGCTCGATGGCGCGCTGCGCCACGTCGGGGGCGCCAGGGGCCGGGTACTGCAGCTGGTAGAGCGCGGGCGGAAAGCCGCCGAAGTCGTGGATGGTCTGCGGCCGCGGCGTGGTGGCCACGCGCGGCTCGCGCGTCGTCCAGTGCGGCGAGACGATGAGGATGGCCCTGGGCCGCGGCAGGGTCTTGCCCAGCGCGGTCAGCGCCGGGCCGGCCTGGCCGGGGTCGA
>CAMLQP010000350.1 GCA_946482115.1 uncultured Comamonadaceae bacterium | reverse complement strand
CACAGCGTGGCCAACGCGGCGCTGGAGCGCGAGCTGGCCGAGGCCGTGGGCCTGCCGCGCGCCCTGTATTTCTACGCCGGCTACGCCACCAACGCCAGCACCGTGCCGGCCTTGGTGGGCGAGGGCGATGCGCTGTTTTCCGACGCGCTGAACCACGCCTGCCTGATCGACGGCGCGCGCCTGTCTAAGGCCACGGTGCACCGCTTCCCCCATGGCGATCTGGCCCGGCTCGACGCCTTGCTGGCCGCCAGCCCGGCGCGCCGCAAGCTGGTGATCAGCGACGCGGTGTTCAGCATGGACGGCGACGTGGCCGACATCGCCGGCCTGCACGCGCTGTGCGAGCGGCACGACGCGCTGCTGCTGCTTGACGATGCGCATGGCTTTGGCGTGCTGGGGCCGCAGGGCCGTGGCGCGCTGGCCGCCGCCGGTCTCACCGGCGCCCAGGCGTCGCCGCGCGTGCTCTACATGGCCACGCTGGGCAAGGCGCTGGGCGTGGCGGGCGCTTTCGTGGCCGGGCCCGAGCGCCTGGTGGAGTGGTTGCTGCAGAAGACCCGCAGCTACACCTACGCCACCGCCGCGCCGGCCTTGTTGGCCGAGGCCGTGCGCGCCGGCCTGCGCTGTGTGCTCGGCGCCGACGGCGAGCGGCGGCGCCAGCACCTGGCCGCGCTGATTGCCCAACTGCGCGAAGGCCTGGTGCCCGGCGCCAACGCCGCGGTGGACACCGCCGGCTGGACCCTGATGCCCTCGCACACCGCGATCCAGCCGCTGGTGATCGGTGACAACGAAGCCGCGCTGACCGTGATGGTCGCGCTGCGCGAGCAGGGCATCTGGGTGCCCGCGATCCGCCCGCCCACGGTGCCGGCGGGCACCGCGCGGCTGCGCATCGCGCTGTCGGCCGCGCACCAGGCCGAGGACGTGGACGCCCTGCTGGGCGCGCTGCGGGCCGCTGCGGCTGGCTTGAGCGCGGGCCGCGCCGAAGAGGCGGGCCAGCACCGCGTGGCCGTGGCTGCGTTGGAGGCTTGAGCCCATGGCCGAGCTGGCAGCGCTGCCGACCTGGACCGTGATGGCCTTCGCCATCGGGGTGGCGCTGTTCATCGACCGCTGCTGGGGCGAGCCGCCGCCCCGCTGGCACCCGGTGGTGTGGATGGGCCACTACCTCGGGGTGCTGGGTCGGCGCATCGCGCCGGTGATGGGCGGGCCGGCGGCCGGTGCGGCGCGGCCGTTCGTGGCGGGCGCGCTGGCCTGGGCCTTCGGGGCGCTGCTGGTGGTGGTGATCGCGTTCGCGGCGACCCGGGCCGTGAGCGGAGGGCCGACCTGGCTGCAGGCGCTGGCGCTGGGGGTGCTGCTCAAGCCGATGCTGGCCTGGCGCATGCTGCGCGACGAGGTGCGCGCGGTGGAGCGGGCGCTGGGCGTGTCCACCGAGGCGGGGCGCGCGCGCCTGGCCTGGCTGGTCAGCCGCGACGTGGCACCGCTCAGCGAGCGCGAGGTGCGCGAAAGTGCCATCGAGACCCTGGCGGAAAACCTCAACGACTCGGTCGTGGCACCGCTGTTCTGGTTTGTCGTGGCCGGCCTGCCCGGCGCGGCGCTGTACCGCTTCGCCAACACGGCCGATGCCATGTGGGGCTACCGCGGCGAGCGCCAGGGCCGCGACTGGAGCTGGGCCGGCAAGTGGGCGGCGCGGGCCGACGATGTGTTGTCTTGGCTGCCCGCGCGCATCACGGCCGCATTGCTGGGTCTGCTGGGTGCGGCGGGCAGGCTGCGGCAGTTGCCGGTGCAGGCGGGCCTGACGCCCTCACCCAACAGCGGCTGGCCCATGGCCGCCATGGCGCTGGCGCTGGACGTGCGCCTGGGCAAACCCGGTGTCTACACCTTGCATCCCCACGGGCGCGGCGCACTGCCGGCCGACACCGCCCAGGCCTTGCGGCTGGCGGGCCGTGTGGTGTTTACTTGTGCCCTGTTGGCCGCGGTCTGGGCAGCGGCGGGTTTCTGGAGCCTGTTTCGATGACACATCCACACGGCGGCCCCGACGCGATGGGCGTGCCCCGCTGGGACTTTTCCACCAACGCCAACGCTTGCGGGCCAAGCCCCATGGCGCTGGCCGCGGTGCGGCAGGCCGACGCGGCGCATTACCCCGACCCGCGCCACACAGCGCTGCGCGAGGCGCTGGCCGGGTTCCACAGCGTCGCGGTCGAACGCATCGTGATCGCGGCCAGCGCCAGCGAGTTCATCGCTCGCATCAGCGCCAGCGTGGCCCGCGCGGGCGGGCAGCGCGCCTGGTGGCCCGTGCCCGCTTACGGCGACTACGCGCATGCCGCGCAGGCTTGGGGTCTGCAGCGGGTGAACGATCCCGCGCAGGCCGACCTGCTGTGGCTGTGCGAACCGTCGAGCCCGCTGGGCAGCGCCGAAGCCATGGCGAGCACCGTGGCGCAGCAGGGCGGTGTGATCGTGATCGACCGCGCCTACGAGCCGCTGCGCCAGTCCGGCCGCTGCAGCCTGGGTGTCGACGCGCTGGACCGCCTCTGGCAGCTCTGGACGCCCAACAAGGCGCTGGGTCTGACGGGGGTGCGCGGCGCCTACGCCATCGCGCCGGTGCAGAGCCAGGAGCTGGCGCGCGCGCTGGAGCGGCTGGCGCCGTCCTGGCCGCTGGGCGCGCATGGCGTGGCGATGCTGCGGGCGTGGGTGCGGGCCGATACACAACAATGGCTGACCGAGAGCCTGGAGCGTCTGCGCGACTGGAAAGCGCAGCAGATGGCCCTGTTGACCGGGCTGGGCTGGACCTGCATGCCCAGCGAGGCCAACTACTTCTGCGCCCGCGCACCCGCGGCGCTGGACACGCCGGCCTTGCGCGCCCAGGGCGTGAAGCTGCGCGACACCACTTCGCTCGGCCTGCCCGACCACTGGCGCCTGGGTGTGCGGTCGCCCGCCGCGCAGGCGGCCCTGCGCGATGCCTTGCAGCGCGCCACGCTGCGCTGCGTGGAGGTGTCCGCATGACCGCCGTCTGCGTGATGGTGCTCGGCACCACCAGCGGCGCGGGCAAGAGCTGGCTGACCACGGCGCTGTGCCGCCACTACGCGCGCCAGGGGCTGAAAGTTG
>CAMLQP010000349.1 GCA_946482115.1 uncultured Comamonadaceae bacterium | reverse complement strand
CTGGGTCTGGCGGCGGCCGGCGGTGCGTGGGCGGTGCAGATCACCGGCCTGAGCCCGCAGGGCGAGGTGGCCCGGGTGCGGCAGGTGGTGGCGAATTTCGACGCGCCCGCGGTGGCCTTCGGCAATCCGAACGCGGCCGCGCCGCTGCAGCTGAGCTGCAACGAGCCCCAGGCCTCGGCGGGCACCGGCCGCTGGGTCAACGACCGCCGCTGGGTGTACGACTTCCAGCAGATGCTCCCGCCGGGCGTGAAGTGCACGCTGCAGGTGGCGAGCGGCTTTGTCGCGCTGGACGGCAAACCACTGGCCGGCCAACAGAGCTTTGCCTTCGAGACCGGTGGCCCCGTGGTGCGCCAGAGCGCGCCGTCCGACGGCCAGACCATCGAAGAAGGCCAGTACTTCCTGCTGCGCTTCAACGGCCCGGTGTCGCCCGAGAGCGTCCAGGCCCACGCCTGGTGTGGCATGGACGGGCTGGGCGAGCGCATAGCGGTGAAACTGATCACCGGCGCCGAGCGCGAGCAACTGGTGAAGGCGCGCGGCTGGAACCGCCAGGACGTTCCCGCCGACCAGGTGGTGGCCCTGGCCTGCCAGCGCCAGCTCACGCCCGCCGCCAAGGTGAAGCTGGTGCTGGGCAAGGGCGTGGCCACGCCGGGCGGCGTCGCGACCCGGCAGGACCAGCGACTGAACTTCACCGTGCGCGAACCCTTCAAGGTGACGTTCAGCTGCGAGCGCGAGAACGCGCAGTCGCCCTGCCTGCCGCTGCGCGGCATGTCGCTGCGCTTCAACGCGCCGGTGACCGCCAAGCAGGCGCTGGACATCCGGCTGCGGCCCGCCGCAGGCGGCGAGGCGCTGCAACCCAAGCTGGAAGACGGCGCGCAGGGCGACGACGCGGTCGACGGCGTGGACTTCGCGCCCACGCTGACCGAGAAGGCCAGCTACACCGTCGAGCTGCCCAAGGGCCTGGTGGACGCCTCGGGCCGCGCACCCGCCAACGCGAACCAGTTCCCGCTCAAGGTGTCGACCGGCCTGATGCCACCGCTGGTGAAGTTCGCGGCCGCGCCCTTTGGCGTGGTCGAGCGGCTGGCCGAACCCGGCGGTGCCGCCCTGCTGCCCATCACCGTGCGCAACGTCGAGCCCGAGCTCAAGGCCCTGGGTCTGTCGGTCAGCGGCAGCAAGGTCAGCGACCTCCGGCTCTCCAGCGACGCCGAGATCATTGCCTGGTACCAGCGGGTGGCCACCTTCCACGAAGGCACGGTGGAGCGCCAGCGGGCGGCGCAGTGGGCGAAGACGCCGCTGCCCAAGGTGATCGACAAGGACAACGGGGACTGGGTCGAGTCGCGCATGCTCGGCCTGCTGCAGGGCCTGCCGGGCGTGAAGCCGCTGGACCTGCCCAAGGCGGCGGCGGGCGACCCGCGCCCGATGGAGGTGGTGGGCATTCCGCTGCAACCGGGCTTTCACGTGGTCGAGATCGCCTCGCCGCGGCTGGGCCGCTCGCTGCTCGACGAGCGCCACGGCGAAGGCCGCACGATGTACGTGCGCAGCTCGGCGCTGGTGACCAACCTCGGTGTGCACTTCAAGCTCGGGCGCGAGAACGCGCTGGCCTGGGTCACGACGCTGGACAAGGGCAAGCCGGTCGTCGGCGCGGCGGTGCAAGTGTCGGACTGCCGCGGCAAGCTGGTCGCCAAGGGCCAGACCGACGCGCAGGGTGTCGTGAAGCTCGACGGCATTCCCGGCCGCGCGCCGGTGTGCCAGAACGGCGAAGCGGAAGAAGGCGACTACGGCGGCGCCTGGTTCGTCAGCGCGCGCGCGAAATCGGCCGACGGCGTGGACGACCTGGCCTTCACCTGGAGCGACTGGAACCGCGGCATCGAGGCCTGGCGCTTCGACCTGCCGACCGGCGACCTCGCCAGCGCCACGCAGCGCGCCCACACCGTGCTCGACCGCGCCCTGCTGCGGGCGGGCGAGACGCTGTCGATGAAGCACTTCCTGCGCACCGAGGACATGAAGGGCTTCCACGTGCCCGACCTGAAAAGCGGCGAACTCATCATCACCCACCAGGGCAGCGGCCAGGAGTTCCGCCAGCCCGTGGCCTGGCGCAAGACGCCGACCGGCGGCCTGAGCGCCACCAGCGAGTTCGCGATCCCGCCCTCGGCGCGGCTGGGCGTCTACACGGTGCAGCTGTCGCAGTCGCTGGGCCGCCAGGGCACCGAGATCCTGGACAGCGCGCAGTTCCGCGTCGAGGAGTTCCGCCTGCCGGTGCTGCAGGGCCAGCTCAGTGCCAACGACAAGAAGCCGCTGGTGGCGGCCACCAGCACACCGGTCGACCTGCAGGTCAGCTACCTCTCGGGCGGCGGCGCGGGCAATCTCGCGACCCAGGTGTCGGCGCTGATGCGCCGCAAGCCGCTGTCGTTCCCGGGTTACGAGGGCTTCAGCTTCGACCCGCCGCGCACCGCCAGCCGCGCGCAGGGCAGCCCGGACGATGGCGAGGACGGCGCCGACGCGGCGCAGAAGCTGGTGGCCGACAAGCTGCCGCTGACGCTGGACAGGAACGGCCGCGGCCGCACCGACATCAAGGACCTGCCGGCGGTGACATCGCCGCAGCAGCTGCTGATCGAGGCCAGCTACGCCGACCCCAACGGCGAGACCCAGACCCTGCGCCACGTCACCACGCTCTGGCCCGCCGCCGTGGTCGCGGGCATCAAGACCGAAGGCTGGGTCTCGACCCGGCAGCAGGCGCGCTTCCAGGCGCTGGCGCTCACGCTGGACGGCAAGCCCGCGGCCAAGGTACCGCTGGAGGTGCGCGCCTCGGTCAAGACCACGACCACCACGCGCAAGCGCATGGTCGGCGGCTTCTACACCTACGACAACAAGACCACCTCGAAAGACCTGGGCCGCATCTGCTCGGGCCAGAGCGATGCGCGCGGCCTGCTGCTGTGCGAGGCCGAACTCGACGACGCGGGCGAGGTCGAGCTGACCGTGGTGGCCAAGGACCGCGAGGGCCACGCGCACCAGAGCGCCGCCTCGGTCTACGTCACGCGCCAGGGCGAACTCTGGTTCGGCGGCGAGGACCACGACCGCATGGACGTGGTGCCCGAGAAGAAGCGCTACGA
>CAMLQP010000348.1 GCA_946482115.1 uncultured Comamonadaceae bacterium | reverse complement strand
GGACCAGCCGTTGATGCCCGAGGCATAGACCACGGGGAAATCGAGCTGCTCGTCGGTTGCACCCAGCTTGTCGAACAGGTCGAAGGCGGCGTTGATGACCTTGTCGGGATTGGCGCCCGGCTTGTCCACCTTGTTGACCACCACGATCGGCTTGAGACCCAGGGCCAGTGCCTTCTTGGTCACGAAGCGGGTCTGGGGCATGGGGCCTTCCTGCGCGTCGATCAGCAGCAGCACGCCGTCCACCATGGACAGGGCGCGCTCCACCTCGCCGCCGAAGTCCGCGTGGCCCGGGGTGTCCACGATGTTGATATGGGTGCCTTCCCAGCTGACCGCGCAGTTCTTGGCCAGGATGGTGATGCCACGCTCGCGTTCGATGGCGTTGTTGTCCATCACGGTGTCGACCACCTTCTCGTGTTCGGCGAAGGTGCCGCTCTGGCGCAGCAGCTGGTCGACCATGGTCGTCTTGCCATGGTCCACGTGGGCAATGATGGCGATGTTGCGGATGGGTCTGCTCATGGTGTGCTCTGTAGAAGGATCTGTTGGATTTCGATGGGGCTCAACAGCCGCCCCGGTATCAGTTCGCCGGCTTTCACGTGGGCCGTGCCCAGCAGCGCACGTGGCGCCTCGCCGAACGCGGCCACCTGCGCGGCATCGGGCCAGCTTCCACGCCGGCGCACGCCGGAAAGGAAACGTCCGGCATCTTCCTGGTTCAGCGTGACGCTGGTGTGATCGGGCAACAGCGCCTCGCAAGGCCTCAGCGTGCGCAGGCGTGCGGGTTCGTCCAAGCCCTCCAGGGCTTCCAGCGTCACCGACTGCGAAACATCGAACGGCCCGGTGGCGGTGCGGCGCAGGAACACGAGATGCCCGCCGCAGCCAAGTGCCTCGCCAATGTCCTCGCCCAACGTGCGGATGTAGGTGCCCTTGCTGCAGACCACGCGCAGGCGCAGGAATGGCTCCTCGCCATCCAGCTTCATGTCCAGCAGTTCCAGTTCGTGGATGGTCACTTCGCGCGGCTCGCGCTCCACGGTTTCGCCCTCGCGGGCGTATTCGTACAGCGCCTTGCCGTCCTTCTTGAGCGCGCTGTGCATGGGCGGCACCTGGGTGACAGGGCCGGTGAAGCGGTCCAGCACCTCGACCACCTGGCCGGCGGTGCATGTGAGCGGACGGCGTTCCACGACTTCGCCCTCGGCATCGGCCGTGGTGGTTTTCACCCCCAGGCGGACCACGGTCTCGTAGGTCTTGTCGGCGTCCAGATGGCCCTGGCTGAACTTGGTCGCGGCGCCAAAGCACAGCGGCAGCACGCCGCTGGCCAGCGGATCCAGCGTGCCGGTATGGCCCGCCTTTTCGGCGCGCAGCAGCCACTTGGCGCGCTGTAGGGCCTGGTTGCTGGATAGACCCAGCGGCTTGTCAAGCAGCAACACCCCATGCACAGGGCGCCGCTGCACCCGTGTGCGTGGCGCGTTCACGTTCAGTCGTCCTTGGCGCGGGAGGAAACGGCCTTGGCGATCAAGGCGTTCATGTCGGCCGCGCGCTCGGTGGTGCGGTCGAACACGAAATGCAGGGTGGGCACGGTGTGGATGTGCAGCCGCTTGAACAGGCCGTTGCGCAGGAAGCCCGCCGCCTGGTTGAGCGCTTCCTGGGTTTCCTGCGGGTCGCCCACCAGCACGCTGAAGAACACCTTGGCGTGGGCGTAATCGGGCGTCACCTCGATGGCGTTGATGGTGACCATGCCCACGCGCGGGTCCTTCAGCTCGCGCGCGATCAGCTCGGTCAGATCGCGCTGGATCTGATCGGCGACGCGAAAGCTGCGGTTGGGGGTACTGGCGCGCTTGGGCATTCTGGCTCGGGCCTGGTTACAGCGTGCGGGCGATTTCCTTGACTTCGAAGAATTCGAGCTGGTCGCCTTCCTTGATGTCGTTGTAGTTCTTCAGCTTGATACCGCACTCGAAGCCTTCCTTGACCTCGCGCACGTCGTCCTTCATGCGCTTGAGCGACTCCAGTTCGCCGGTGTAGACGACCACGTTGTCACGCAGCAGGCGGAAGTGCGCCGAGCGCGTGACCTGGCCGGAGGTGACCATGCAGCCCGCGACGGTGCCGATCTTGGAGGCCACGAACACGGTGCGGATCTCGGCCATGCCGATGACCTCTTCCCGCTTCTCGGGCGCCAGCATCCCGGACATGGCGGCCTTGAGCTCGTCCACCGCGTCGTAGATGATGTTGTAGTAGTGGATGTCGACGTCGTTGGCCTCGGCCAGCTTGCGCGCGCCGGCATCGGCACGCGTGTTGAAGCCGATCACCACGGCGCCAGAGGCGATGGCAAGGTTGATGTCGCTTTCGCTGATGCCACCCACGCCGGCGTAGACCAGCTGCACCTTGACCTCTTCGGTCGAAAGCTTGAGCAGCGACTGAGCCAGCGCTTCCTGCGAACCCTGCACGTCGGCCTTGAGGATGATGGGCAAGG
Source organism: uncultured Comamonadaceae bacterium (assembly GCA_946482115.1). The sequence goes on along the minus strand of CAMLQP010000348.1, from coordinate 651 downwards.
TCTTGACCTCGCCGGCGGCCATGTCGGAGAACATGTTCTCCAGCTTGGCGGCCTGCTGCTTGGCCAGCTTGGTGCTGCGGTACTTGCCTGCGCGATAGGTGGCGATCTCGCGCGCGCGGCGCTCGTCGGGCATCACCATGAACTCGTCGCCGGCCTGCGGCACCTCGGCCAGGCCCTGGATTTCCACCGGAATCGAGGGGCCGGCTTCCTTGGCAGCCTTGCCGTTCTCGTCGAGCATGGCGCGCACGCGACCCGAAGTCTGGCCGGCCAGCACCACATCGCCGACCTTGAGCGTGCCGGACTGCACCAGCACGGTGGCCACGGCACCACGTCCCTTGTCGAGGCGGGCTTCGATCACCAGACCCTTGGCCATGGCTTCCACCGGGGCAGTCAGTTCCAGCACCTCGGCCTGCAGCAGCACCTGCTCCAGCAGTTCGTCCACGCCCATGCCGGTCTTGGCCGACACGGCCACGAAGGGCGAATCGCCGCCGAATTCCTCGGGCACCACCTCTTCGGCCACCAGCTCGGCCTTGACGCGCTCAATGTTGGCTTCGGGCTTGTCGGCCTTGGTCATGGCGACCACGATGGGGACACCCGCCGCCTTGGCGTGCTTGATGGCTTCCTTGGTCTGCGGCATCACGCCGTCGTCGG
>CAMLQP010000347.1 GCA_946482115.1 uncultured Comamonadaceae bacterium | reverse complement strand
CATGCCACAGCCGGTGCAGGTGGGCCACCGATTCGCCCATGGCGAAGGTGGTCTGGTGCAGGTCCAGCGGCCGCTTGAACAGCACGGGCAGCACGTCGTGGGCGCTGCTGGGGCGCTCGGCGCAGGCGGCCAGCACCTCGTCCAGCCGGTCCCGGTGGTGGTCGTGCAGCTGCTGCAGGCGCTCGTGCAGGCCGGTGAAGGGCTTGCCGTGCGAGGGCAGCACCAGCGTGTCTTCGGGCAGGGCCTCAAACCGCCGCAGTGAATCCAGGAACAGCGTCAGCGAATCGGCCTCGGGTTCGGTTTCGTAGACGCTCACGTTGGTGGAGATGCGCGGCAGCACCATGTCGCCGCTGATCAGCACGCCGAGCGCGTCGCAATGCAGCGCCATGTGCTCGGGGGCATGGCCGTAGCCCGCGATGCAGCGCCAGGCGTGCCCGCCGATGGGCACCGTCAGGCCATCGAGCAGGCGGCGGTGGCTGGGCGGCAGGGCGGGCACCAGGCCGGGGTAGTAGCTCTTGCGTCCGCGCACCTGCTCCTGCGCGCCGGGGTCGGCCAGTCCGTGCGAGGCGAAGAAGCGCGCCGCGCCTTCGCCGCCAAAGCCGGTGGTGGTCTGGGTGCCGATCCGCGCCATCGCGTAGTCGGTGGCGCTGATCCACAGCGGTGCCCCCCAGCGTTCGCACAGCCAGTGCGCCAGCCCGATGTGGTCGGGGTGCATGTGGGTCACGATCACGCGCACGATGGGCAGGCCCTCGAGCTGGCTCTCGAACACCTGTTCCCATTGCGCGCGGGATTCAGGCCGGTCGATGCAGCAATCCACCACGGTCCAGCCGTCGCGGCCGTCGAAGGTGTCGCGCAGCAGCCAGAGGTTGATGTGGTCGAGCGCGAAAGGCAGGGCCATGCGGATCCAGCGCACGCCCGGCGCCACCCCGGTGCTGGAGCCCTCGGCCGGCAGGTGGTCGGCCAGCGGGTAGTGAAGTCGGGCCTCGAGTGGGTTCATGGGGGCGATCTTCCGTTAATATGCGGCTCGATTGACGTTGACGTAAACGTCAAGGGCATTCTACTGTCCTCCTCATCCAGACCATGGCCACGCCTGTCACCTACACCATCAGCGACCTGGCGCGCGAGTTCGACCTGACCACGCGCGCGATCCGGTTCTACGAGGACATGGGCCTGCTGCAGCCGCAGCGTGAAGGCCCGGGCGGGCGCAACCGGGTCTATTCGGCGCGCGACCGCACGCGGCTCAAGCTCACGCTGCGGGCCAAGCGCCTGGGGCTGTCGCTGTCCGAGGCCAAGGACATCATCGACACCTATGACAGCCCACGCGACACCGGGCCGCAGCTGCGCAAGTTCCTGGACGTTCTGGCCATGCACCGGCGCCAGCTGGAGGACCAGCTGGCCGATCTGCAGGCCAACCTGGACGAGGTCAAGGCCCACGAAAAGGAGGCCCGTGCCCTGCTGGCACGGACCGACAAGGGCGCGCGCTGATTACCTGAGCAGGCCTTCGGCGCGCATGGCCGCCTGTACCGCCGGCCGGGCGCCCACGCGCTCGCGCCAGGCTGTCAGGTTGGGGTAGGGGGCAAGGTCGATCTGCATCGGCTTGGCCCAGCCGGTCACGGTGAACAGGTAGGCGTCGGCTGCGCTGAAGGTGTCGCCCATCACCCAGGTCTTGTCGGCCAGCTGGCCGTCCACCCAATGCAGGCGGCTCAGCAGCTTGTCCTTGGAGATGGCCTTGGCTTCGGCAGGAAACGCCGGGTTGAACAGCGGCCCGAAGTTGCGGTGCAGCTCCATGCCGGTGAAGGTCAGCCATTCCTGCAGGCGGTAGCGCGCCAGCGTGCCATTGGCGGGGGCGAGCTGCCGGGCGGGCACCAGGTCGGCCACGTATTGCACGATGGCGGGTCCCTCGCGCAGCCGGGTGCCGTCGTCGAGCTCCAGCAGGGGCACATAGCCCAGCGGGTTGATGGTGTAGTAGTCGGTGCCGTCGGGCAGCTGGTGCGTCTTGGTGGGGGCGGGAATGGCCTCGAAGGGCAGGCCGGACTCGTGCAGCACGATGTGGGGAGACAGCGAGCAGGCGCCGGGCGAGTAGTAGAGTTTCATGCGGTGTTTCCTGAAAGGGACGGTCGATGCTAGCCACTGCCCCAAGACCCCGTGCCGCCGTCCGGATTGGCGTGCGCGGCGGGTCTGCGTCATAATTGACGTTTACGTAAACGTAAACCACGCAAGATGACCTCCACCTTCGTGCCCCAGGACCCGGACTACGTGTCGCGCACCCGCGCGAGCTTCGAGCGGCAGCGCGCCATGGACACCATCGGCGCGCGCCTGACCGAGGTGGCGCCGGGGCGCGTGGTGATCGAGCTGGACTGGGCCGAGGCGCTGACCCAGCAGCACGGCTTCCTGCACGCAGGCATGGTGGCCTCGGCGCTGGACTCAGCCTGTGGCTATGCCGGGTTCACCCTGATGCCGGTGGAGGCGGCGGTGCTGACCATCGAGTACAAGATCAACCTGCTGGCGCCCGCCAGGGGCCAGACCTTCCGCATGGTGGGCACCGTGGTCAAGCCCGGCCGCACCGTGACCGTGTGCGAAGGCCATGCCTACGCCACCGATGACGGCCGCGAGAAGCTGGTGGCCACCATGGGCTGCACCCTGATGGCCGTAATCGGCCGCGAGAACATCCAACACTGAAACCTGACGAGACTGACTGGAGACCCGACATGAACCTGCCCGGCCTGAACTTCCAACTCGGCGAGGACATCGACGCGCTGCGCGATGCGGTGCGCGACTTTGCCCAGACCGAGATCGCCCCGCGCGCCGCCGAGGTGGACCGCAGCGACCAGTTCCCCATGGACCTGTGGCGCAAGATGGGCGACCTGGGCGTGCTGGGCATCACCGTGCCCGAGGCGTATGGCGGCGCCAACATGGGCTACCTGGCCCACATGGTGGCCATGGAGGAGATCAGCCGTGCCTCGGCGTCCATCGGTCTGTCCTACGGCGCGCACTCCAACCTGTGCGTGAACCAGATCAAGCGCAACGGCAACGAGGCGCAGAAGCAGAAGTACCTGCCCAAACTCATCAGCGGCGAGCATGTGGGCGCGCTGGCCATGAGCGAGCCGGGCGC
>CAMLQP010000346.1 GCA_946482115.1 uncultured Comamonadaceae bacterium | reverse complement strand
GTAGTAGCTGGTGGCGAACAGCGCGCTGCCGCCGAAGGCGAAGATCACCGCGTTGGTGTGCAGCGGCCGCAGTCGGCCGTAGCTCAGCCAGGAGATGCCCAGGTTGAGCTCGGGCCAGGTCAGCTGGGCGGCGATGATGACGCCGACCAGCATGCCCACCACGCCCCAGACCACGGACATGACGGCAAACTGCCGCACGACCTTGTCGTTGTAGGCCACCGCTTCACTGGCCTTCAGGGTCACAGACATACAAACTCCTCACAGGTTGTATGGCGAGTCTCCCTGCGGGCAAACCCGCGGGGCTTGATCTGCGTCAATCGCCCTTGAGAATGCGCTCCCCTTCGCGCTCGATGTGGTCGAATTGCCCACTCTGCAGCGCCCACCAGAACACGCCGATCACGCCGAACACGATCAGCACCGACAACGGAATCAGGATGTAGAGAACGTCCACGGCCTATCTTTCTGAGGCGCCAGAGGCGCTTCGGGTTTGGACGCGCGGGCCAGGCGCAGCGCGTTGCCGATCACGAACAGCGAGCTCGCCGCCATGCCCAGGCCGGCCAGCCACGGCGGCATCCAGCCGATCAGCGCCAGGGGCACGCAGACCGCGTTGTAGGCAGCCGCCCAGGCCAGGTTCTGGCGCACAGTGCGCAGCGTGGCGCGGGCCAGCAACAGGGTGTCGGCCACGTCGGCCAGGCGGTTGCCCTGCACCACGAAATCGGAACGCGCCTGCGCCAGCGGCACCGCGTGCCCCAGCGCGAAGGAGGTGTCGGCCCGCGCCAGCACCGGGCCGTCGTTGAGACCGTCGCCCACCATGGCCACACGCCGCCCCTGGGCCTGCAGGGCCAGCACTTCGGCCAGCTTGTCCTCCGGCGCGGCCTGGGCGCGCAGGCTGTCCACGCCGGTGGACAGGGCCACGCGGCGCGCGGCGGGCAGCCGGTCGCCCGTCAGCAGGAGGGTCTTGATGCCCAGGGCCTGCAGGCGCGCGACGGTGAGGCGGGCATCGGGACGCAAGGCTTCCTCGAACACGAAGCTGGCCAGCCAGCCCCGCTCGTCGGCCAGGTGCGCCACGGGTGCCTCGGGCGCCGGGCCACCGGCGGGCCAGGCGCTGCCGGCCAGCCCCACGAAAGCGGCCGAGCCCAGACACAGCCGGCGGCCATCGGGCCATTCGGCGGCGACGCCCTGCCCCGCCACCTCGCGCAGCGTGGCGCCTTCGGGGGTGGTGACGCCCGGCACCGCGAGCGCACGCGACAGCGGGTGGTGAGACGCACCGCCCAGGCCAGCGGCCCGGGCCAGCACCTGCTCGCGCGAGACGCCGGCGCGGGTGTACACGTCCTGCAGCCGCAGCCGGTCTTGCGTCAGCGTGCCGGTCTTGTCGAACACCACGGTGTCCACCCGCGCCAGGACCTCGAAGGCCTGCAGCCGCCGCACCAGCACGCCGCGCCGGGCCAGCGCGCCGGCCGAAGCCAGCATGGCCGCCGGGGTGGCCAGCGACAGCGCGCAGGGGCAGGTCACGATCAGCACCGCCACCGCCACCGCCAGGGCCTGATGGCTGTCGCGCGGCCACCACCACAGCAGCGCGGCCAAGGCGGCCAGCACCACGAGCACGAGGAAAGGCGCAGCGATGCGGTCGGCCAGCTGGGCCAGGCGCGGCTTCTCGGTCGCGGCGCGCTCCATCAACTCCACGATCTGGGCGAAACGGGTGTCGCCGCCCAGGCGGGTGATGCGCACCTCGGCCAGGCCGGCCAGGTTGTGGCTGCCGGCGATCACGGCCTCGCCCCGCTGGCGCGCCAGCGGCTCGGATTCGCCGGTCAGCAGGGCCTCGTCCACGCTGGCGGACGCGCTCAGCAGCTCGCCGTCGCCCGGAAAGGCCTGACCGGCCTGCACCCGCACCACGTCGCCCGGCTTCAGGCGACGCAGCGTCACGGTTTCCCAGCCGCCGTCGGCGGTGCGGCGCTCGCACTGCTCGGGCAGACGGCTCATGAGTTCGTCGAGCGCGCCGGCGGTGCGGTCGCGCGCCTTGAGTTCCAGGTAGCGCCCGCCCAGCAGAAAGAAGACGAACATGGTCAGCGAATCGAACCAGACCTCCGGACCCCAGGGGCCGGTGGGGTCGAAGGTGGCGGCGCTGCTGACCACGAAGGTGACCAGGATGCCCAGCGAAACCGGGGTGTCCATGCCGATGCGGCCGTACCTCAGGTCCGTCCAGGCGCTGCGGAAGAACGGGCCGCTGGCGAAGAACACCACCGGCAGGCTGATGACCCAGCTGGCCCAGCGCAGCAGCTGGTCGATGTCGGCCGGGATGTCGCCGGGCGCGGCCACGTAGGACGGCCACGCGTACATCATCACCTGCATCATGCAAAAGCCCGCCACGAACAGCCGCCACAGGGCGCGCCGGGTCTCGGCGCGGCGCTGGTTGAGCGACAGCGCCTCGGCCAGCGGCAGCAGGCGGTAGCCGGCGCCGTGCACGGAGCGGGCCAGGTCGGACAGGCGGGTGCTCTGCGGATCCCAGCGCAGCGTGAGGCGCCGCGTGGCCGCCTGCACCTGGGCCATGGCGACGCCGGCCTGCTGCTCCAGCGTCGTCTCCACGGTATCGGCGCAGGCCGCGCAGTGCATGCCCTGCACCACCAGCACCGACTCGGCCAGCTCGCGCGCACCCTCACGCACCGCGCGCGTGAACGACGCCTGCTCATCGGCATCGTCGAGCAGGCGGAAATCGGGGATCGCCGACGCTTCCGGCTGGGACTCGATCATGACCCGAAGGTTAATCGGAAATGCGATTTTTGCAATTGACTTACATCAACACGCCGCAGGCCCGATTGGGCTAGGCTGTGCCTGACGGTGGCATCGGGCCGCCGCACAACCGGAGATCACACCATGTACAAGCGCATACTCGTCGCCACCGACGGCTCCAAGCTGTCGCAGAAAGCGGTGGATCACGCCCTCGACCTGGCCGACCTGAGCGGCGCCGAGGTCGTGGCGCTCAAGGTGACGCCCCGCTACCCGCAAAGCTACTTCGAAGGCGGCGTGGCCCTGGCCGCCGCCGAGGTGGGCCGCATCGAGAAGCAGTGGCAGCAGGAGGCACTGGACGTGGTCAACGCGGTCAAGGCCGCCGGCCAG
>CAMLQP010000345.1 GCA_946482115.1 uncultured Comamonadaceae bacterium | reverse complement strand
CGTAGTGGTCCACCATCACCGAGTGGTCCACCACCAGGTCCACCGGCACCAGCGGTTCGATCTGCTTGGGTTTCCTGCCCAGCCGCTGGGCCACGCTGCGCATGGCGGCCAGGTCGGCCAGCAGCGGCACGCCGGTGAAGTCCTGCAGCACCACGCGGGCAACGACGAAGGGTATTTCCTCGGTGCGCGGCGCGTTGGGTTGCCAGTTGGCCAGCTGGGCCACGTGTTCGGCCGTCACCTTCTTGCCGTCGCCGCTGACGGCCTGACGCAGCACCGATTCGAGCACGATGCGCAGCGAATGCGGCAGCCGGGCAACGCGCGGGTAGTGCCTGGCCAGCTCAGGCAGGGAGTAGTACCGCCCTCCTCCGCCCGAACCTGTCTTGAACCGCTTGACCGTGCCGCCCAGCTCGGGCGCGGCGCCTGCTGCCATGAGCTTCTCCCGCATGTGGTTGAGACAGCTTCATTGTGGCAGCAACGTCAATTTTTGCCAGCAGGCAGACACAAAAAGCCCGCCCGTGGCGCTGGGGTTTGGCGCCCCCGGCTCCGGCGCCCCGTTTCAGTGCAGCGACAGGCGCGAGGCCATCAGCGCCTTCATCGCGCCCTCGCCCATGCCGGCACCGAAGCGCTTGGCCAGGCGCGAGGCCACGTTCTCGCGCTGGGTGTAGTCCACGATCTCCTCGGCCTTGACCACCTCGCGCGCCACATGGTCGAGGTTGCCCAGGCCGTCGGCCAGGCCCAGCTCGATGGCCTTCTGGCCGCTCCAGACCAGGCCGCTGAACAGCGTGGGCTCGGCTTTGAGGCGGTCACCGCGCCCTTTTTTGACCACGGCGATGAACTGCTGGTGGATCTCGCCCAGCATGGTCTGGGCCGTGGCGCGCTGCTCCTCGCTCTGCGGGCTGAACGGGTCCAGGAAACCCTTGTTCTCGCCGGCGGTGAGCAGGCGGCGCTCCACGCCCAGCTTGTCCATCAGGCCGGTGAAGCCGAAGCCGTCCATCAGCACGCCGATGCTGCCGACGATGCTGGCCTTGTCCACGTAGATGTCGTCGGCCGCGGCGGCGATGTAATAGGCCGCCGAGGCGCAGGTTTCCTCCACCACGGCATAGACCGGCTTGTTGTGCAGCGCCTTGAGGCGGTGGATCTCGTCGTTGATGATGCCGGCCTGCACCGGGCTGCCGCCGGGCGAGTTGATCAGCAGCACCACGGCCTGGGCGCCCTCGTCCTCGAAGGCCGAACGCATGGAGGTGACGACCGAGTCGGCGCCCGCCTCGGCACCGGCGGCGATCTCGCCGCGGATCTCGATCAGCGCGGTATGGGGCGTGCTGGGCACCGAGGTGCTGGGCGCGTAGCCGAACAGCACCCAGGCCACCATGCCCAGGAAAAGCAGCCAGGCCAGGCGGAAGAATATCCGCCAGCGGCGCGCGGCGCGCTGCTCGTTGAGCTGGGCGAAGAGCAGTTTTTCGATGGTGGCGCGTTCCCAGCCCGCCGCAGCGCCAGGCAGAACGGACGGAGAAGGCTGGGGAGAGACGCTGCCGGCGTCCTCGGGGCGCATGTCTTGCATGTCGGTTTTCTCAGAATTCCACGGGTTTGAGGTGGTATTGTGACCGCCAGAACACCACCCCGTCGCGCTCCAGCGTATCTATCTTGATCAGCGGCCCGCGCCCGGGGCCGTGCACGCAGTCGCCGGTGTCGGGACGAAACATGGCGCCGTGCGAGCCGCAGACCAGGTAGTGCCCGGTCAGGTCGAAGAAGCGGTTGGGCTGCCAGTCCATCTCCATGGCCACGTGGCTGCAGCGGTTCAGGTAGGCGTGCACGCCACCGCGGTAGCGCAGCGCGAAGGCACGGCAGGTCTGACCCGCGTAAACCACGTCAAAAGACACGGCCAGGCCCGAATCGGCCAGATCGGCGCTGGCACACAGCGGGTTCAGGTCGGCGTCGGCGGCATCGGTGCTCATGGTTTGACCCGTCGTTGGACTCGGACTTGGCTTGGCCTCAACAATGAAGGCCCCATTCTGCGTCAACGGACAAGCCCTTCGATGCACACCTCCCATACCCGCCGTTGCTGGCTGCTGTCCGCCGGTGCGCTGCTGGCGTCACCCCTGGCGGCCGCCGACTTCTGGCGCCTGACGGCCGAACCCGGCAGCCTGGTTCTGCTGCGCCATGCGCAGACCGAACCCGGCGTGGGGGACCCGCCCGGCTTCAGGCTGGGGGCCTGCCACACGCAGCGCAACCTCAGCGAGTCCGGGCGCCAGCAGGCCCGGCGCATCGGGCAGGCCTTCGCGCACGCGGGCCTGCGCCCGGGCGAGGTGCGCTCCAGTGCCTGGTGCCGCTGCATCGACACGGCCACGCTGGCCTTTGGCGCCCACCGGCTGTGGGAGCCCCTCAACTCCTTCTTCGAGGACCGCACCGCCCAGACCGCCCAGACACAGGCCGTGCTGTCGGCCGCCCGCACCTGGCGGGGCCCCGGGCCGCTGGTGCTGGTGACCCACCAGGTCAACGTCACGGCCCTCACCGGCGAATACCTCGCCATGGGAGAACTGCTGGCCACCCGGATGGCGGGTGATCGGCTGCAGGTGCAGGCGCGTCTGGTTGTCTAATAGAGGGGTTCCCCCCAACCGGAGTTTTCCCATGAGCAGAGAAGTTGTGGTCGTCAGCGCCGTGCGCACGGCCATCGGCACCTTCGGCGGCAGCCTGAAGGACATCCCCCCCACCGCCCTGGGCGCCACCGTGGTGCGCGAGTCGCTGGCACGTGCCGGCGTGGACGGCAAGGACGTGGGCCACGTGGTGTTCGGCCACGTGGTCAACACCGAACCCAAGGACATGTACCTCTCGCGCGTGGCCGCCATCAACGGCGGCTGCGCCGAAGGCACCCCCGCCTTCAACGTCAACCGCCTGTGCGGCTCCGGCCTGCAGGCCATCGTCTCGGCCAGCCAGTCCATCCTGCTGGGTGACACCGACATCGCCATTGGCGGCGGTGCCGAGTGCATGAGCCGCGCGCCCTTTGCCAGCCTGAACATGCGCTGGGGCGCGCGCATGGGCGACACCAAGATGGTGGACATGATGGTCGGCGCCCTGCACGACCCCTTCCACACCATCCACATGGGCGTGACGGCCGAGAACATCGC
>CAMLQP010000344.1 GCA_946482115.1 uncultured Comamonadaceae bacterium | reverse complement strand
GCCCCAGGTCGAAGGTGCGGCACAGCGTGGACAGCCGCTGCGTGGCGCGCAGGCCACCCCAGTAGTGGTGGTCGCTCAGTACGATCTTCACCGGGCAGCCCATCTCGGCGTTGCGGCGGAACTCGGCGAAGTCGGTCACCACCATGTTGGTGGCCAACGGCACCTCGCATTCGCGGGCCACGGCGGCCATGCCGTCGAGACCGGGCGCGGGGTCCTCGTAGTACTCCAGCACGCCGCGCAGCCGCTGCACGATCTTCAGGCTGGTGGCCACGGTCCAGTTGCCGTTGGGGTCTATGCGCAAGGGCGTTCCCGGGAACGCCTGCGCCAGCGCCAGGATGCCGTCGGCCTCCTGTTCGGGTGGCAGCGCGCCGGCCTTGAGCTTGATGCTCTGGAAGCCGTATTGCCCGATCATGCGCCGCGCCTGTTCCACCAGCTGCTCGGGCGTGACGGCCTCGCCCCAGGCGTCGGGCGGGTAGGGTTTGCCGATGTGTTCGGCGTACTTGTAGAACAGGTAGGCCGAGAACGGCACGCGGTCGCGCGCGGCGCCGCCCAGCAGGTCCACCACGGGCGCGCCGGCCAGCTGGCCCTGCAGGTCCAGCATCGCCACTTCGAAGGCACTGATCACCTTGGCCACGGTCTTGGACACGTGCGTGCCCGGCGCCAGCGAGATCTGGGTGCCCAGGAACTCCGAGGCCGTCTGCGGCGGCGTGACCAGCGCGGTCACCCGTGCCTCCATCTCGTTGAGCGCCCAGGGCGACAGGCCCTGCAGCGCGGGCGCAGCCTTGGCCAGGGCGTCCAGCATGGGCTGGTCGCCGTAGCTCTCGTTGATGCCGACCAGGCCCGACGCGGTCTCGACCTCGATGATGGAACGCAGCGCCCACGGTTCGTGGATGCCGGCCGCGTTGAGCAGCGGCGGATCGCGGAACGCGATGGGCGTGACGCGGACGGCTGTGATGGCGTGGGAGGTCATGGGGTCAGAGCACCACGCTCGGCAGCCACAGCGAGATGGCGGGGATGTAGGTCACGGCGACCAGCACCAGCAGCATCGCGGCGAAGAAAGGCAGCAGGGCCTTGACCACGGTTTCTATGGGCAGCTTGGCCACCGCGCTGCCTACGAACAGCACGCCGCCCACCGGCGGGGTGATCAGCCCGATGCCCAGGTTGACCATCATGATCATGCCGAAGTGCACCGGATCGACGCCGATCATCTTGACCACCGGCAGCAGGATGGGCGTCAGGATCAGGATCAGCGGTGCCATGTCCATCAGCGTGCCCAGCACCAGCAGCAGGATGTTGATCAGGCCCAGCAGCACGTAGCGGTTGTCCGACAGCGTGGTCAGGAAGGTCGTGATCTTGAGCGGGATCTGCATGAGCGTCATCACGTAACCGAAGCTGGCCGCGAAGGCGATCAGCACCATGACGATGGCCAGTGTCTTCACCGTGCGGTGGACCAGCTTGGGCAGCTCGCGCCATTGGTAGTCGCGGTAGATGCACATGGTGACGAAGAAGGCCCAGATGACCGCGATGGCCGCCGATTCGGTGGCGGTGAAGACGCCGCTCAGGATGCCGCCCAGGATGATGACCATGGTCATCAGGCCCCACAGCGCCTCGATCGAGATCCGGATGGCCTGGCGCAGCGGAATCACGTCCCCTTTGGGGTAGTTGCGCTTCTTGGCCATGATCAGGCACAGCACCGCCAGCGTGCCGCCAAGCAGCAGGCCGGGGAACACGCCGGCCACGAACAGCGCGGCGATGGACACCGAGCCGCCAGCGGCCAGCGAGTAGATCACCGCGTTGTGGCTGGGTGGAATCAGGATGGCCTGCACCGAGCCGCTGACCGTGACGGCCGTGGCGAAATCGCGCGGGTAGCCTTTCTTCTCCATCTCGGGAATGAGCACCGAGCCCACCGAAGCGGTGTCGGCCATGGACGAGCCCGAGATGGCGCCGAAGAAGGTGGACGAGAGGATGTTGACCAGCGACAGGCCGCCGCGGATGAAACCCACCAGCACGTTGGCGAAGGCCACCAGGCGGCGGGCCATGCCACCCTCGGCCATGATGGCTCCGGCCAGCACGAAGAACGGAATGGCCAGCAGCGAGAACTTGTTGACGCCGCTGCCGATGGCGATCATCACCGCGTCGAGCGGTATGTCGATCCACCAGGCGCCTATCAGCGCCGAGATGCCCATGGCGTAGGCGACGGGGGTGCCGATCAGGATCAGCACCAGGAAACTGCCCAGCAGGATGACGGCGTCCATCACGCGACCTTTTCTTCAGTGGAGGCGCCGTGATCGGCCATCCAGTCATACACCACCACGCGGCGCCGGGACGCATCGCCCACCAGCACGTGCTCCAGAACAAACAGCAGCGTCACCAGTCCACCCAGGGGCAAGGGAACGTAGGTGAGGCCGACCGGCAGCCAGGGCAGCTCGGGAATGGACTGGCCCCAGGTGCCCATGCACAGGCGGGTGCCGTAAAAAATCATGAAGGCGCTGACGCCGAGCATCAGCAGGTGCACGACGCCGCGCAGCGTTCGACGCATGTCAGCGGGCAGGCGGTCGGTTAGCATGGCCACGGCGATGTGGGCGCCCGCTCGGTAGGCAGCGGCCGCGCCGAGGAAGGTGAACACCACCATCAGCAGGATGGCGATGGGCTCTGGCCACTGGGAGCCGGTGCCGAGCACGTAGCGCGTGAAGATGCCCCACGGAATGATCAGCGACATCACGAAGATGCAGCTGCCCGCGATCCAGATGCAGCAGCTGTACACCACGTCCAGGGCTTTGTGAATGGATTCGTTCATGGTCTTCGGGGTGAGTGGGCCCCGCCACCGTGCGCCATGGCACGGTGGTCAGGACCAGGAGACGGAGAAGACTTACTGGACGGCGGCGATGCGCTGCATCAGGTCACCGAACTTGGCACCGTACTTGGCGCGCACCGGGGCGGTGGCGTCATAGAAAGGCTTGTTGTCCACGTTGATGAACTCCACACCGGCGGCCTTGAGTTTGCCGGTGTATTCCTCGACGCTCTTGTCCCACAGCGCGCGCTGGTCCATCTGGGCCTCGCGGGCTGCCCGCTTGATCAGGGCCTTGTCGGCGTCGGACAGCTTGTCCCAGGCCACCTTGGACATCACC
>CAMLQP010000343.1 GCA_946482115.1 uncultured Comamonadaceae bacterium | reverse complement strand
CACCATGAAGATCAACCCCGAGAAGATCCGTGACGTGATCGGCAAGGGCGGCGCCGTGATCCGCGCGCTGACCGAGGAGACCGGCACCCAGATCGACATCGGCGAAGACGGCACCATCACCATCGCCTCCACCGACGCCGCCAAGGCCGAGGAAGCGAAGAAGCGCATCGCGGCCATCACCGCCGAGGCCGAAATCGGCAAGGTCTACGAAGGCCCGATCACCAAGATCCTGGACTTCGGTGCCCTGGTCAACATCCTGCCCGGCAAGGACGGCCTGCTGCACATCAGCCAGATCGCGCACGAGCGCGTCGAGAAGGTCACCGATTACCTGCAGGAAGGCCAGATCGTCAAGGTCAAGGTGCTCGAGACCGACGAGAAGGGCCGCATCAAGCTGTCCATGAAGGCGCTGGCCGACCGCCCGGAGCGCGCCGAGCGCCCGGCCCGTGCCGAGCGTGCCGAGCAGGCGCCCGCCGAGGGTGATGCCGCTGCCCAGCAGCAGCAACAGCAGCAGTAAGCGCTTTGCGATGAAGGCCGTCGAGATCAGCCAGTTTGGTCCGCCCGAGGGCCTGCGCCTGTGCGACCGCCCTGACCCCGTGGCGGGCGAGGGCGAGGCACTGGTGCGGGTCAGCGCGTCGGGCATCAACCGGCCCGACGTGCTGCAGCGCATGGGCAACTACGCGCCGCCGGCCGGCGCGTCCGACCTGCCGGGTCTCGAAGTGGCCGGCGTCATCGAGTCCGGTGACACCGCTGCCCTGGCCCGCGCCGGCCTGAAGGCCGGCGACCGCGTCTGTGCCCTGGTGGCCGGTGGTGGCTATGCCGAGCGGTGTGTCGTCCCCGTGGGCCAGTGCCTGCCGGTGCCGGCAGGTCTGTCCGACATCGAGGCCGCCTCGCTGCCTGAAACCTTCTTCACGGTCTGGAGCAACGTCTTCGACCGCGGTCGCCTGCAAGCCGGTGAGACCCTGCTGGTGCAGGGCGGCTCCAGCGGCATCGGCGTCACCGCGATCCAGATGGCCAAGGCCCTGGGCGCGCGCGTCATCGTGACCGTGGGCAGCGACGACAAGGCGCAAGCCTGCCTGGCGCTGGGGGCCGATCACGCCATCAATTACAAGACCCAGGACTTCGTACGCGAGGTGGCCGACATCACCGGCGGCCGTGGCGCGGACGTGATCCTGGACATGGTGGCCGGCGCCTACGTGGCGCGCGAGATCGACTGCCTGGCCGACGACGGCCGGATGGTCATCATCGCGGTGCAGGGTGGTGTCAAGGCCGAGTTCAACGCCGGCGCGGTGCTGCGCCGTCGCCTGACCATCACCGGCTCCACGCTGCGGCCGCGGCCGGTGGCCTTCAAGTCGGCCATCGCGGCGTCGCTGCGCGACAAGGTCTGGCCGCTGATCGCGTCCGGCGCCATCAGGCCGGTGGTGCACCGCGTGTTTCCGGCCGCCGAGGCGGCGCAGGCGCACGCGCTGATGGAGTCCAACCAGCACATCGGCAAGATCGTGCTGTCGTGGTCTTGAGGTTTTGACATGAACAAGCTCATCGTCGGCAACTGGAAGATGAACGGCGGCCTGGCCGCCAACGAGATGCTGCTCCGGGCGGTGCTGGCCGGGCTCTCGCCCGCCGACGCCTCGGTGTCCGTGGGCGTCTGTGCCAGCGCCCCTTACCTGCCGCAGTTGCAGGGCCTGCTGCAGGGCAGCGCCGTCGCCTGGGGCGCGCAGGACGTGTCCGCGCACGAGCAGGGCGCCTACACCGGCGAGATCAGCGCCGCCATGCTGCGCGAGTTCGGCTGCCGCTACGCGCTGGTGGGCCATTCCGAGCGCCGCCAGTACCACGGCGAGACCGATGAGGTGGTGGCCGCGAAGGCGCAGCGCGCGCTGGCCGCGGGCATCACGCCCATCGTCTGCGTGGGCGAGACGCTGGCCCAGCGCGACGCTGGCGAAACCGAGGCCGTGGTCAAGCGCCAGCTGGCCGCCGTGATCCACACCGTGGGCCATTGCAGCAGCGAGATCGTGATCGCCTACGAGCCCGTCTGGGCCATCGGCACCGGCCGCACCGCCACGCCCGAGCAGGCGCAGGCCGTGCACCACGTGCTGCGAGCCCAGGTGGCGGCGGCCACGGCCCATGCCGACCAGCGCGTGCACATTCTCTATGGGGGCAGCATGAACGCGGCCAATGCCGCGAGCCTGCTGGCGCAGCCCGACATCGATGGCGGCCTGATCGGCGGCGCATCGCTCAAGGCCCCCGACTTTTTGCAGATCATCCAGGCGGCCCGCCGCTGAGCGGCCGTCTCACGTTTTCACTTTCGGAGTCTTCATGAACGTCCTGTTGACCATTCTGCTCGCGGTGCAAATGCTGAGCGCCCTGGGCATGATCGGCCTGATCCTGATGCAGCACGGCAAGGGTGCCGATGCGGGCGCCGCCTTCGGTGGCGGCGGCGGCGGTTCCGCCAGCCTGTTCGGTGCCAGCGGCAGCGCCAACTTCCTGTCCCGCAGCACGGCCGTGCTGGCCACGCTGTTCCTGGCCTGCACCCTGGGGCTGGCCTATTTCGGCCACCAGCGCGCGCCGGCAACCGGCTCCAGCGTGCTCGAAAGCGCGCCCGTGCCCGTTGAGGTACCGGCCGGCGCCCCCGCTGCGCCCGCCGCTCCGGCCGCCGCGCCTGGCGCTCCGCAGATTCCGGCCCAATAAGCGGGCTCGCGAGAGGGCGGGCCACGGGTGAAATTCCCGTTCCGCCCTCAAAAACCCGCCCGGTTTCAGGGTAAACTCCTAGAGTTGTCTGTCGGGCTGTTTCATGTCCCGCCAATCCCTCGCGGGACGACCGACAACCGACACATGCCGACGTGGTGAAATTGGTAGACACGCTATCTTGAGGGGGTAGTGGCGAAAGCTGTGCGAGTTCGAGTCTCGCCGTCGGCACCAATCCAGAACAAACACGGCACCCCCACGGTGCCCGCGGTGCCAGCAACATGAACCTCGAGCAATACCTCCCCGTCCTGTTGTTTATCCTGGTCGGCATCGCAGTGGGGGTACTGCCGCAGGTGCTGGGCTACATCCTCGGTCCCAACCGCCCCGATCCCGAGAAGAACTCGCCCTACGAGTGCGGCTTCGAGGCGTTCGAGGACGCGCGCATGAAGTTCGACG
>CAMLQP010000342.1 GCA_946482115.1 uncultured Comamonadaceae bacterium | reverse complement strand
TCAACGGCCTCAAGCTCGGCCGCCTGCTCTACCAGGGCCGCTGGTTCGACCCGCAGGCCATCATGCTGCGCGAATCGGCCCAGCGCTGGGTGGCGCGCGCCGTCACCGGCGAGGTGACGCTGGAGCTGCGCCGCGGCAACGATTACAGCCTGCTCGACACCCAGAGCCCCAACCTGACCTACGCACCCGAGCGCCTGTCGATGGAAAAGGTGGAAGACGCGCCGTTCAGCCCGGCCGACCGCATCGGCCAGCTGACCATGCGCAACCTCGACATCACCGACACGCGCGCCAAGCTGGGCATCTACTCGCAGAGCGGCCTGCTGTCGCTGGGCGACGGGGCGAGCATGCTCAGGCTGGAAGGCGAGTGAGCCTGTCACGCACATGAAAAAGCCGCCCCAGGGCGGCTTTTTCATGGCTCAGATCACCACCGGCTCCGGCTCCAGCCGGATGCCGAAGCGCTCGTAGACGCTGGTCTGTATCGCCTTCGCCAGCGTCATCACCTCGCCCCCCGTGGCGCCGCCCCGGTTCACCAGCACCAGGGCCTGCTTCTCGTACACGCCCGCATGGCCCAGGCTCTTGCCCTTCCAGCCGCAGGCGTCGATCAGCCAGCCGGCCGCCAGCTTGATGCGGCCGTCGGGCAACGGGTAGTGCACGACTTTCGGGTCACGGGCGATGATGTCAGCGCACTGCTCGGGCGTCACCGTCGGGTTCTTGAAGAAGCTGCCGGCGTTGCCGATCTGCACCGGGTCCGGCAGCTTGGCGCGGCGGATGGCGCAGACCCAATCGTGGATCTGGCGTGCATCGGGATTTGAGATACCGGTCTCGGCCACCTTGCGCTCCAGCTCCAGGTAGCCCAGCACCGGCTTCCAGTCGCGGGGCAGCCAGAAGCGCACACGCGTGATCAGCGCCCGGCCCGCCAGGCCCAGGCCCTGGCTGTCGGCCGGCAGGTGCTTGAAGACCGAATCGCGGTAGCCGAAGCCACACCGCGCGGCATCCAGCGTGAGGGTGCGGCCGGTTTCCAGATCCACCGCGTCCAGCGAATGGAAACGGTCCTGCAGCTCGACGCCGTAGGCGCCGATGTTCTGCACCGGCGCGGCGCCCACGGTGCCGGGGATCAGCGCCAGGTTCTCCAGCCCGGGCCAGCCCTGGTCCAGGGTCCAGCCCACGAAACCGTGCCAGTTCTCGCCGCCGCCGGCCTCAACCAGCCAGCCGCGCGGGGTTTCCTCCAGCAGGCGCCTGCCCATGATCTCGACCTTGAGCACCAGGGCCTTGAGGTCGCCGGTCAGCACCAGGTTGCTGCCACCGCCCAGCACGAAACGTGGCGTGCGGTGCCAGTCGGGTCGGGTCACCAGGGCCTGCACATCGGCCTCGGCGCACACGCGCGCCAGCCGTTCGGCCCGGGCGACGATGCCGAAGCTGTTGTACGGCTGGAGCGACACGTTGTTCTCGACTAACATGCGCGGATTGTCTCACCCGTACTGCCCTACCTCTGAAACATGCCCTCGTTTGACGCCGTCCTCGAACCCAACCTGGTGGAAGTGAAAAACGCCGTGGAGCAGACCGCCCGCGAAATCGGTACCCGATTCGATTTCAAGGGCAGCAGCGCCGCTGTCGAGCTCAAGGACAAGGAGATCACCCTGCTGGCCGACAGCGACTTCCAGATCGGTCAGGTCGACGACATCCTGCGCAGCAAGCTGACCAAGCGTGGCGTGGACGTCCGTTTCCTCGACGCCGGCAAGATCGAGAAGATCGGCGGCGACAAGGTCAAGCAGCTGGTCAAGGTGCGCAACGGCATCGCCACCGAGGATGGCAAGAAGATCCAGCAGGTCATCAAGGGCAGCAAGCTCAAGCTGCAGGCTGCCATCCAGGGCGATTCGGTACGCGTCACCGGCGCCAAGCGCGACGACCTGCAGGCTGCAATGGCGCTGATCCGCAAGGACATGGCCGATCTGCCCTTGTCCTTCAACAACTTCCGCGACTGACCCCACCCCCATGGGCCTGCGCCGCCACACCACCCGCCTCCTGGCCCTGCTGCTGGCGCTGGCCTGCGCGTCGGCCTGGCCGCAGGACGTGGCGCTCACGGGAATTTCCAATGGCCGGGCCCTGCTGGTCATCGATGGCGGGCCGCCCCGCTTCCTGGCCACGGGCCAGAGCCGTGACGGGGTGCGCCTGCTCAGCGTGGGGGGCGACAGCGCGGTGGTTGAAATCGGCGGCCGGCGCCAGGAATTGCGCCTGGGCCATGCGCCGCTGAACCTCGAGGCGGCCGGCAGCCGCGACACGCCCCGCATCGTGCTGCAGGCCGATGGGGCGGGCCATTTCTTCACGCCCGGCCAGATCAACGGCAAGACCGTGCAGTTCCTGGTCGACACCGGCGCCACGCTGGTCATCCTGAGCCAGGCCGACGCCGAACGCATCGGCCTGCGCGCGGCCGACGGCCAGCCCGTGCGCATCAGCACCGCCAACGGGGTGGTGCAGGGTCGGCAGGTGCGCCTGTCCAGCGTCCGGGTGGGCTCGGCCCAGATCTATGACGTGCCGGGCGTGGTCATGCCCCAGTCCATGCCCTTCGTGCTCCTGGGCAACAGCTTCCTGTCGCGTTTCCAGATGCAGCGCACCAACGACCAGATGGTGCTGGAAAAACGTTACTGAGCCCGTCTCGCATGCACTCGACCACCCCCCCGTCCGAAACCTGGCCGTCCTCGTCCCCGCCGCTGGACCTGATCGACGCCTGGACCGACCTCGAGACCCGGCTGTCGCTGCTGCTGCGCGCGCCCGCCAAGTCCGAGAACTTCAGCGCCGAACTGCGCGCACTGGAACGCCGCATGGAAACCCTGCTGCGGCACGACAGCGACGGCTCGCTCTACCTGCTGCTGCAGCTGGCCGCGTCCACCAGCGTGGGCTACAGCGCCTCGCACGCGCTGGTGTGCGCCAGCCTGTGCCACCTGCTCGCGCCCGAGCTGGCGCTGGAGCCGGTGCAGCAACGCTGCCTCAATCTGGCCGCGCTGAGCATGAACATCGCCATGACCACGCTGCAGGACGATCTGGCGGCCCAGGCCGCGCCGCCGACCGCCGAGCAGCGCGCGACGATCGACCGTCACCCGCTCGACAGCTCGGCCCTGCTGCAGGACCTGGGGGTGGACGACCTGAT
>CAMLQP010000341.1 GCA_946482115.1 uncultured Comamonadaceae bacterium | reverse complement strand
TTTGTCTACGACGACCAGTGAGCCCATGTCAGCGCCCTCCCCGTTCGCGGGCCGCACGGCCCGGCAGATTGTCGATGACCAGGTTGACGGCGATCGTCAGGCTGGCGATGGCGATGGACGGTGCGATCACCGCGGCGCCGGCATGGGGCAGCGCCTCGATGTTCTCGCGCACCAGCGAGCCCCAGTCGGCCTCGGGCGGCTGGATGCCCAGGCCCAGGAAACTCATGCTGGCCAGCAGCAGCACCACGTAGACGAAACGCAGGCCGAAGTCGGCCAGCATCGGGCCGGTGATGTTGGGCAGGATCTCGTTGAGCATCACGTAGGCGGTGCCTTCGCCGCGTGTGCGCGCCACGGTCACGTAGTCCAGCGCGTTGATGTTGACGGCCAGCGAGCGCGCGATCCGGTACGAGCCTGGCGTGTAGATGATGGCCGCCATGACGATGAGCATGGGCACTGACGAACCGAAGCTGGCCACCATCAGCAGCGCGAACATCTTGCTGGGGATCGCCGTCAACGTGTCCAGCAAGCGGCTGAGCACGTTGTCGGTCCAGCGCCCGGTGGCTGCTGCCAGCAGGGCCAGCAGGGTGCCGCTGCCACTGGCCAGCACGGTCGCCACAAAAGCCACGCCCACGGTGTAGCGGGTGCCTTCGATCACCCGTGCCAGCATGTCGCGCCCGAGGTAGTCGGTGCCCAGCCAGTGCGCGGCACTGATGGGCGCGAACACCTCGCCCCCGTCGGCGGCGCCAGACTGCGACAGCAGGGACGGCCCGAGGATCGCGGCCCCGGCCCAGAACAACACGACGGCCAGACCGATCCAGCCGGTGAGTCCGAAGTGGGCCAGCCGCCGATACCAGCGGAGCCGGGCCGGTCCATCCTGGCCGCCGCCCTGAATGGCGTTGCTCATGGCGAAGTCCTTCATGCGTGCCTCAGTCGAGGGTTGGCCACGATGCCGCACAGGTCGGCCATGGTGACCAGAAACAGGTAGCCGGCGCAAAACAGCATGGTGCAGGCCTGCACCAGCGGAATGTCGCGCTGGGCAACCCCTTCCACCATCAGCTTGGCGACGCCGGGGTAGTTGAAGATGGTCTCGACGATGATCACGCCGCCCAGCAGGTACGACAGGCTCAGCGCCACCGCGTTGGCGATCGGTCCCACGGCGTTGGGCAGCGCGTGCGCGAGCACGGTGCGCATCGGCGAAGCGCCCTTGAGTCGCACCATCTCGATGTAGGGTGCCTCCAGCTGGTCGATCACCGCCGCGCGCGTCATGCGCATCATCTGCGCCACGATGACGCAGGTGAGCGTCACCACCGGCATCGCAAAGGCCTGCAGCATCTGGCCCAGGGACTCGATCTCGCTCACGTAGGACAGCGCCGGCAGCCAGCGCAGTTGCACCGCGAACACCAGCACCGCCAGCGTGGCCACCAGGAACTCGGGCACCGAGACCACGGTGACGGCGGCGGTGGACATGCTGCGGTCGAACCAGGAGCCGCGCCAGACCGCCGCCGAGATGCCCAGCGTCAGCGCGATGGGCACCGCGAACAGTGCGGTCACTGCCGCCAGCAAGAGCGAGTTCGGCAACCGGCTGGCAATGAGGTCCACCACCGGCACGCGGGCGGTGGACGACACACCCAGGTCGCCGCGAGCAAGACCGCCGATCCAGCGCAGGTAGCGCTCGTGCGCCGGCCGGTCCAGGCCCAGCTGGGCGCGCAGTTCAGCCACCAGCTCGGGGGTGGCGTCCTGACCCAGCTGTTCCTGCGCCGCATCGCCCGGCAGCACCGCAGTGATGGCAAACACCACCGTCGACACCGCCAGCAGCGACAGAAGCGCAAGCCCGATGCGCTGCGCCAGCAGCTTGAACAGAATGCGGTTCATGGCCTTGCTGTCCGCTTCAGGCGTCGAGCCACACGTGCTCGGCGAACGAGGTGCCCATCATCCCGCCAATCGGGATCGGCGACAGACCCTTGAGCTTCTTGCTGTGGCCATCCAGGCTGGAGTTGAAGAACGGGATGCCGATGCCACCCTCGTTGTGGATCATCACCTGCATGTCGGCGTACATCTGGGTGCGCTTGGCCAGGTCGGTCTCGCCACGCGCAGCCACCAGCAGCTGGTCGAACTTCTCGTTCTTCCAGCCCGCCTCGTTCGAGGGGGAGTCGGACTTGAAGAACAGGGTCAGGGCCAGATCGGCGTTGGGCCGGGTGTTGATGTTGCCGAATCCCACCGGATGCTTCATCCAGTGCGTAGACCAGTAGCCGTCGGCCGGCATGCGGCGCACATCCAGGTTCAGGCCGATCTGCTTGGCGGCATGCTGCATGACCAGCGCCGTCTCGACCGAGTTGGTCGCGGCCGGCGAGGCCACCACGGGGATGGGGGCGCTGCCCAGGTTGGCTTTCTGCAGGTGCCACTTCGCCTTCTCGAGGTCATAGGGGCGCTGCGGCAGGCCCTTGAAGAAGAAGCGGTTGTTCGAGGCGATCGGCTGGTCGTTGGCCACCACCCCGCGGCCGAGCTGGATGTTCTTGACCAGCTGCTCACGGTTGAACAGGTACTTCATCGCCAGCACGAAGTCAGGGTTGCTGCCCGGACCACTGTCCCGGCGCATGATGAGGTTGGTGTAGTTGGTGGCCTTGGTCTCGAAGATGGTGTGGGTGCCACTCGCCAGCACACGGTCGATCGAACGCGGCGACACCGCCACCACCAGGTCCAGTTGACCGGCAAGCAGTGCGTTGACACGTGCCGATTCGTCGGAGATCCCCACGAGCTCGATCTCGTCCAGGTAGGGCCGGTTCGGCTTCCAGTAGTTGTCGTTGCGCACGGCGATCGACCGCTCGCCGGGCTTGAACTCCTTGACCTTGTAGGGGCCGGTGCCGATACCGGCTGCAAAGTTGGTGGTGCCGTCCGGGACGATGTGGAAGTAGTAGGTGCCCAGGATCACGGGCAGGTCGGCGTTGGGTGCGGTCAGGCGGAAGGTCACCTCGTTCGGGCCGGTGGCAGTCACCGATTCGATCTGTTCGGCCAGCACCTTGGCCCGCGAAGCATTCGCCGGGTCCTTGTGCCGCATCATCGAGAACACCACGTCGGCCGGCGTCAGTGGCTTGCCGTTGTGGAAGGTCACGCCCTTGCGCAGCTTGAACACCCAGGTCTGGGCATCCTTGGTG
>CAMLQP010000340.1 GCA_946482115.1 uncultured Comamonadaceae bacterium | reverse complement strand
TGTGCTTCAAGTTCCACTACTTCGCGCTGCGCAAGATGCACTTCCTGATGCGCGCGAAGGCCTTGCTGGCCTTCCCGGGCGGGTTCGGCACGCTGGACGAGCTGTTCGAGGTGCTGACGCTGGTGCAGACCAAGAAGGCCAAGCCGGTGCCCATCCTGCTGTTCGGTACCGACTACTGGAAGCGGCTGATCAACTTCGACGTGCTGGTCGAGGAAGGCACCATCTCGCCGGAGGACCTCGAGCTGTTCCAGTACGTGGATGACCCGCAGGTCGCATGGGAAGCGATCCTGCGGTTCTACGACATGCCGAACTGAGCCCCCACGCTCCGCCGCTGCGCGGGTCGCTGCCCCCCCGAGGGGGCTGGGCCACCTTGGGAGCGGCCCAGCGGCGGCCCGGCCTTTCATTTCACGAGGATTTCCACCCCCCGCCGAGTGCCTTGTAGAGCGCCAGGCGGTTGCGCGCCACTTCCACCCGAGCCGACACCACGGCCTGCTGGGCCGCGAACAGCGAGCGCTGCGCGTCCAGCGTTTCCAGTGCGCTGGCCACGCCCTGCCGCAGGCGCAGGTCGGACAGGCGGGCACGCTCGCGCTCGGCCACCTCCAGCGCCTGCTGGGCCTTGAGCTGGTCGGCCAGCGCGGCCTCGCCGGCCAGGGCATCGGCCACTTCGCGGAACGCGGTCTGGATGGCCTTCTCGTACTGGGCCACGGCGATCCTCTGCCCCGCCTGCGCGCTCTCCAGGTTGGCCTGGTTGCGGCCCGCGTCGAAGATTGGCAGCAGCGCCTGCGGCGCCAGCGTGAACCCCCAGGAACCATCCTTGAACAGGCCCGAGAGCGAGCCGCTGGCGGTGCCCAGGCCGGCGGTCAGCGTGATGCGCGGGAAGAAGGCCGCGCGCGCCGCGCCGATCTGGGCGTTGGCCGCCACCAGCTGCTGCTCGGCCGCCCGGATGTCGGGGCGCGCCAGCAGCACGTCGGACGGCACGCCCACGGGCACGTCGGCGAAGCTGGCCAGCGGGCCGGCCGCCGGCAGTTCAGCGGCCGCAATCGGCCGCCCCACCAGCACCACCAGGGCATTGAGCGCGAGCTGGCGCGCACGCTGCTGCTGCGCCAGCGCGGCGCGGGCCGATTCGGTCAGCGACTCGGCCTGGCGCAGGTCCAGCGCCGAGGCGGTGCCGCCGTCAAAGCGCAGTCGCGTCAGGCGCAGCGAGTCCTCGCGCGTGGCCAGGGTCTGGCGCGTCAGCGCCAGCTGCAGGTCGGCCGACTGCACGTCCAGCCAGGCGCTGCCCACGGCCGACACCAGACTGATCTGGGCGGCCTTGCGGCCCTCTTCGGTGGCCAGGTACTGGGCCAGCGCGGCCTCGCGCAGGCTGGCGATGCGGCCGAAGAAGTCGATCTCCCACGCGCTGACGGCCAGGCCGACGGCGTAGGTACTGGCGATGCCGCCGTTGCCATCAGGCTGGCGGTTGCCGCTGGCCTGCGCGTTCACGGTTGGGAAGGCATCGGCGCGGCGCACCTGGAACTGGGCCCGGGCCTGCTCCATCTGCAGCGAGGCCACGCGCAGGTCGCGGTTGTTCTCCAGCGCCGCATCGACCAGGCGGCGCAGGCCGGCATCGCCGACGAAATCCTGCCAGCGCAGATCGGCGGCCTTGCCTGCGGGGGCGGCCGCGGAGGGGAACTGCGTCGGCAGGTCCACCGGCGGGCGCTCGTACCGGGGCAGCTGGGAGCAGGCGGCGAGCAGGACCGCGCCAGCCAGCAGCGTCAGACGGAAAGGTTTACTCATGATGGGTCACTCCCATGTGGGAAGCGTCGGACGCGTGCACGCGGCGCTGGCGCTCGCTGCCTTTGAACAGCCCGCGCACGACGACGAAGAACAGGGGCACGAAGACCACCGCCAGCACCGTGCCGGTCAGCATGCCGCCTATCACGCCAGTGCCGATGGCGCGCTGGCTGGCCGAGCCGGCGCCGGAGGCGATGGCCAGCGGCAGCACACCCATGGTGAAGGCCAGCGAGGTCATGATGATGGGGCGGAAACGCAGGTGCGCGGCCTCGATCGCGGCCTCGATCAGCGTGCGGCCCTGGGCCTGCAGGTCCTTGGCGAACTCGATGATCAGGATGGCGTTCTTCGCTGACAGGCCGATGATGGTGATCAGGCCGACCTGGAAGTACACGTCGTTGGACAGCCCGCGTCCCCAGGTGGCCAGCAGCACGCCCAGCACCCCCAGCGGCACCACCAGGATCACCGCCAGCGGGATGGTCCAGCTCTCATAGAGCGCGGCCAGGCACAGGAACACGGCCAGGATCGCGAAGCCGTAGAGGATGACGGCCTGCGAGCCGGCGAGCTTTTCCTCGCGCGACTGGCCGGTCCATTCGAAACCGAAGCCCTGCGGCAGCTGCGCGGCCAGCTTCTCCATCTCGGCCATGGCGGCGCCAGTGCTCTGGCCCGGCGCGGCCGCGCCGCTGATGCGCATGGCCGGATAACCGTTGTAACGCACGGTCTGCATGGGGCCGTTGACCCAGCGCGTGCTGGCGAAGGCCGACAACGGCACCGACTGCCCCTTGCTGTTGAGCACGTTCAGGCGCAGCAGGTCCTCGGGCTGCATGCGCGCGGGCGCATCGGCCTGGACCACCACGCGCTGCAGACGCCCGGCGTTGGGGAAGTCGTTCACGTAGGACGAGCCCAGCGCGGTCGAGATGGCGCCGTTGATGGCATCGAAACCCACGCCCAGCGCGTTGGCGCGGTCGCGGTCGATGTCGATCTGCAGCTGCGGCGCGTCCTCCAGGCCGTCCGGGCGCACCTGAGTCAGCACCTTGCTCTGCGAGGCCATGCCCAGCAGCTGGTTTCGCGCGTTCACCAGGGCATCGCGGCCCAGGCCGGCGCGGTCCTGCAGGCGGAAGCTGAAGCCCGACGAGGCACCCAGCTCAGGGATGGGCGGCGGGCTCAGCGGGTAGATGAAGGCGTCGCGTATGCCCATGAGCGCGCCGAAGGCGCGGCCGGCCACGGCCTCGGCGCTGCTGCCGGGCGCCTGGCGTTCGTCCCAGTCCTTGAGGGTCACGAAGGCGAGGCCCGCGTTCTGCCCCTGGCCGGAGAACGAGAAGCCCATCACGGCCACCATGCTCTGCACCTCGGGCTGCTTGAGGATGAAGCCTTCGACCTGCTCCAT
>CAMLQP010000339.1 GCA_946482115.1 uncultured Comamonadaceae bacterium | reverse complement strand
AGCGTGTCGTTGAGCATCACCACGTCCTGGCTGACCATGGCGAACTGGCGGCGCAGGGCGGCCAGGTCCCAGTCGGGCAGGGCGTGGCCGTCCAGCCGGATCTCGCCCTGGGAGGGCTCCACGAAACGCGGCAGCAGGTTGGCCAGCGTGGTCTTGCCGGAGCCCGACGGCCCGACCAGCGCGACCACCTCGCCCGGCGCCACCTCCAGTGAGACGCCGCGCAGCGCGTCGCGGTCGCTGCCTTCGTAGCGGACCCGCACGTCCTTCAGCTGCACGGCACCGCGGGCGCGGCCGCCGTCGAAGGTGCCGCCGGTCTGCACCGGGGTGTCGTCGACCAGCTCCAGCCCCCGTTCCAGCGCCGCCAGCCCGCGCGTTATCGGGCCGGCGATCTCGGCCAGGTGGCGGATGGGGGTGATCAGCATCAGCATCGCCGTCACGAAGGAAACGAAGCCGCCGACGGTGACGCCGCTGCCGCTGCTCTGCCACAGGGCGACCGCGATCACCGCCGAGAGCGCCGCGGCCGCCAGCATCTGCGTCAGCGGCGTCATGGCGGCCTGGGCGACGGTGGATTTCATGGCCAGCCGGCGTAGCGACTGGCTCAGCCGCTCGAAGCGGCCGGCCTGCTGCGCCTGGGCGCCATGCAGCCGCACCATGCGGTGGGCCAGCACGTTCTCCTCCACCACGTAGGCCAGCTCGTCGGTGGCCTGCTGGCTGCTGCGGGTCAGGCTGTAGAGCCGGCGCGACAGCACACGCATGATGAGCACCAGCCCGGGGAACAGCAGCAGCACGATCAGCGTGAGCTTCCAGTTGAGGTAGAACAGGTAGCCCAGCAGCGCTACCAGCGTCAGGCTGTCGCGGGCCAGCGTCAGCAGCGAATTGACGAGCAGGGTGGAGCCGTTCTGCACCTCGTAGACCAGCGTGTTGGAGAGCTTGCTGGCGCTTTGCTGGCCGAACAGGCCGAGCTGGGCCTCGTTGAGCCGCATGAACATGGCGCGGCGCAGCTGCAGCAGGCCGGTGCTGGCGGTGTAGGTCAGCGCGTACTGGGCCACGAAGGCGGCCACGCCTCGCAGGCCGAACACACCCATCAGGGCGGCGGGAACCATCCACAGCTCGATGCCCTTGGCCACGAAACCCTTGTCCAGCAGGGCCTGCAGCAGGGCCGGAATCATGGGCTCGGTCAGGGCCGCGACCAGGGTGCCCAGCGCGGCCAGCGCGATGCCGGGCTTGGCGCTGCGAAAATAGGGCCACAGCCGTTGCAGGCGCTGGCGCAGGGGCGGGGTAGGGCTCAAAAGGCTTGGTGGATGGAGGAAAAAGACTGAACCTCTGGCGACCGGCCCTGTCTATCAGGTTGGCGCGGGCCTTTTTTTGCTACAGGCGGTTACCAGAACGTCAAATGCTGTCCGGTATTATCGGCGCCATTGCTCGCCAGGCTTTCTTCGGCCGGTTTCTTGCCGGCCAGGTTCTATTTTCCCTATGCAAGATCACAACGCTTATGCCGTCCCGCCGCTGCTGACCAGCCGGCGCCGGGTCCTGGCGGGATTGCCGCTGCTCGCGCTGGGCGCGGCCGCGCCCGCGCTGGCCCAGTTCCGGGTCGAGGTTTCGGGTGTCGGGCTGACACAGATCCCGTTCTCCGTCGCCCCGTTCCGTGGCGGTGACGGCGTACCGCAGAATGTGGCCGCCATCGTGCAGGCCGACCTGGAGCGCAGCGGCCAGTTCCGCTCCGTCGCGCCTGCGGCGGGCGTGCTGGACGAAACCTCGCGCCCCGACCTGGCGCCCTGGCGCGACCGCACGGTGGACGCGCTGCTGACCGGCAGCGTCAGCCGGCTGGCAGATGGCCGCTATGACGTGCGGTTCCGCCTCTGGGACGTGGTGCGCGCCCAGGACCTGGGCGGCCTGAGCTACCCCGTGTCGGCCGGCGACCTGCGCCTGGCTGCCCACCGCATCGCCGACTACGTCTATGAAAAACTGACCGGCGACAAGGGTGTGTTCTCGACCCGCATCGCCTATGTCTCGCGCCAGGGCACGCGCCACACGCTGTGGGTGGCCGACGCTGACGGCGAGAACGCCGTGGCCGCGCTCAAGGACAGCCAGGAACCCATCATCTCGCCGGCCTGGGGCCCGGGCGGCAGCCAGCTGGCCTATGTGTCGTTCGAGACCCGCAAACCCACCATCTACACCCACGAGGTGGCCAGTGGCCGGCGCCGGCCGCTGGCCAATTTCCGCGGCTCCAACAGCGCGCCCGCCTGGTCGCCCGACGGCCGCCAGCTGGCCGTGACCCTGAGCCTGAGCGGCAACTCGCAGATCTATGTGATGGATGCCAACGGCGGCGAGCCGCGCCGGCTGACCCAGTCCGGCAGCATCGACACCGAGCCCGCCTACTCGCCCGACGGCCGCTTCATGTACTTCGTGAGCGACCGCGGCGGCTCGCCGCAGATCTACCGCATGCCCGCGCAGGGCGGCAACGCCGAGCGGTTGACCTTCACCGGCAACTACAACATCTCGCCCGCGCCCAGCCCCGACGGCCGCCTGCTGGCCTACGTCTCGCGTATCAACGGCGCCTTCAAGCTGCACGTGCTGGATCTCTCCAGCGGCATCGCCACGGCCCTGACCGACACCACCGCGGACGAGAGCCCCAGCTTCGCGCCCAACAGCCGCATGATGATCTACGCCACCCGCGTGCAGGGCCGCGAGGCCCTGATGACCACCACCGTGGACGGCCGCATCAAGACGCGCCTGGCCAGCGTGCAGGGCGACATCCGCGAGCCCGACTGGGGCCCCTTCCTGCGCTGAGCGCCCACCGATTTTTACCTCCCGCTCCCATGAAATCCACCATGAACCCGCTGCAAGCGACCCAACGAACCTTCTCCCTGACCCGCCTGCTGGCTGCCGTGACCCTGACCGCCGTGCTGGCGGCCTGCTCCAGCGTCAAGCTCGACGACGCGGCGCCGGTCGAAGACCGCAACGCCACCGCCGTGACGCCGATCGGCACTGGCAACGCCGCCGGCCAGGGCAGCGGCTCCGGCGTCGATCCGCGCGCCGTCACCGGCGTGCAGGTGCAGCAGATGGGCGCCGACGGCCAGCCCGTGGGCGTCAACCGCATCATCTACTTCGACTACGACAGCTTCGTGGTCAAGCCCGAGTTCCAGAGCGTGCTCGAG
>CAMLQP010000338.1 GCA_946482115.1 uncultured Comamonadaceae bacterium | reverse complement strand
GCGCCGCCGCCAAGGTGGCCGACCTGGTGGCCGAGGAGGGCAACCCCGACCTCAAACTGCGCGTGTTCGTGCAGGGCGGCGGCTGCTCGGGCTTCCAGTACGGCTTCACCTTCGACGAGGTCGTCAACGACGACGACACCCAGATGAGCAAGAACGGCGTCACGCTGCTGATCGACGCCATGAGCTACCAGTACCTGCTGGGTGCCGAGATCGACTACAAGGAAGACCTCGAAGGCGCGCAGTTCGTCATCAAGAACCCCAACGCCACCACCACCTGCGGCTGTGGCTCCAGCTTCTCGGTCTGACAGCCGCCGACCGCTGATTCATGGATGAAGCCGCCCTCGGGCGGCTTCGCTGTTTCCGATGACCACCCCGCACGCTCCGCTGGCCGACGAGCGCTCCCGCACCGCCCTGCTGTGGCTGGTGGCGGTCGGCTTCTTCATGCAGACGCTGGACGGCACCATTGTCAACACGGCGCTGCCCGCCATGGCCGCCAGCCTGGGCGAGAGCCCGCTGCGCATGCAGTCGGTGGTGGTGGCCTATTCGCTGACCATGGCCATGCTGATCCCGGCCTCGGGCTGGATCGCCGACCGCTTCGGCACCCGGCGCGTCTACGTCGGCGCGATCACGCTGTTCGTGGCCGGGTCGCTGCTGTGCGCGCTGTCGCAGAGCCTGGGCCAGATGGTGGCCTCGCGCGTGCTGCAGGGCCTGGGCGGCGCCCTGCTGATGCCGGTGGGGCGGTTGTCGGTGCTGCGGGCCTTCCCGCAGAAGGACTTCCTGCGCGCCATGAGCTTCGTGGCCCTGCCGGGCCTGATCGGGCCGCTGCTGGGGCCCACGCTGGGCGGCTGGCTGGTGGAGTACGCCTCCTGGCACTGGATCTTCCTGATCAACATCCCGGTGGGCCTGGCGGGCGCGCTGGCCACGCTGCGCTACATGCCCGACAGCCGCGGGCCGCAGGGGCGGGGTTTCGATCTCGGCGGTTTCCTGATGCTGGCCTTCGGCATGGTGGCGATCTCGCTGTCGGTCGAAGGCGTCTCGGGCCTGGGGCTGCCGCAGTCGGGCGTGCTGGTGCTGCTGGTGTTCGGCCTGGCCAGCGTCGCGGCCTACTGGCTGCACGCGCTGCGCCGGCCCGAGCCGCTGTTCTCGCCGCGCCTGTTCCACATCGCGTCCTTGCGCGTGGGCCTGCTGGGCAACCTGTTCGCGCGCCTGGGCAGCTCGTGCATGCCTTTTCTGGTGCCGCTGCTGATGCAGGTGGGGCTGGGCCATTCGCCCCTGCAGGCGGGGCTGATGATGCTGCCGGTGGCCATTGCCGGCATGGGCATGAAGCGCGCGGCCGCCGCGCTGATCACCCGCCTGGGTTACCGCCGCGTGCTGGTGGGCAACACCTGCCTGGTCGGGCTGCTGATGCTGACCTTTGCCTGGACGTCCGCCGGGCAGCCGCTGTGGCTGGGCATCGTGCAGCTGGCGGCATTCGGCGCGGTCAACTCGCTGCAGTTCACCGCCATGAACACCGTGACGCTCAAGGACCTGGACCCGGCCCAGGCCAGCAGCGGCAACAGCCTGTTCTCCATGGTGCAGATGCTGGCCATGAGCCTGGGCGTGGGGCTGGCCGGCGCGGTGCTGGCGGCCTATGGCAGCCACTACGGCGCCGACACGGCAACCGGCGCGCTGCGGGCCTTCCATGCCACCTTCCTGACCATGGGCGTGGTCACGATCGCGGCCAGCGCGGTCTTCTGGCAGCTGGCGCCCGACGACCGGGGTGGCCAGGCGCCACGCGGGCCCGCAGCCGACGAGTGAGGTTTCAGGCCGGGTGGTAGGCGCCCAGCACCCGGTCGCCGGCGGCGCCGGTGACGCTGGCCAGCGCCCCTGGGCGGCCCAGCACGTGCTGGCGGGCCAGCCAGGCGAAGGCGCAGGCCTCGACCTGCTGGGGCGGCAGGCCCCGTCCCGTGCTGTCGGCCACCCGCAGCGCGGGCAGCAGCGCCTGCAGGCGCGCCATCAGGTGCCTGTTGAGCGCGCCGCCGCCGCAGACCCACAGCGGCGTGCCGGCCGCCGCGGCGTGGGGCGCCGCATCGGCTGCACAGGCGCGGGCCGTGAATTCGGTCAGCGTGGCCTGCACGTCGGCGGGCGCGGCGCCGGCAAAGCCGTCCAGCCGGTGCTCCAGCCAGTCGGGGTTGAAGAGGTCGCGGCCGGTGCTCTTGGGCGGCGGCTGGCGCAGGAAGGGTTCGTCGAGCAGGCGCTCCAGCAGCGCGGGCAGCACCTCGCCGCTGGCGGCCCAGCGCCCGCCGTCGTCGTAGGGCCGGCCGGTGTGCCGGCGACACCAGTGGTCCAGCAGCGCATTGCCGGGGCCGCAGTCGAAGCCGCGCACCGAACCGTCGGCGCCCAGCACGCTGAGGTTGGAGATGCCGCCGATGTTGAGCGCCAGCACGGTCTGCCCCGGCTCGCCGAACACGCCCTGGTGGAAGGCCGGCACCAGCGGCGCGCCCTGGCCGCCGGCCGCAAGGTCGCGGCTGCGGAAATCGGCCACCACGGGGATGCCGCTCAGTTCGGCCAGCAGCGCGGGCTGGTTGAGCTGCCAGGTGTAGCCGGTGCCGTCGTGGGCCCCGGGCTGGTGGCGCACGGTCTGGCCGTGGGCGCCGATGGCGCGGATGCCGGAAGGCGCGAGGCCGCTGGCCTGCAGCAGCGCGGCCACCACGTCGGCATAGCGGCGGGCGAGCGCGTTGGCCGCCAGCGCGGCGCGGTGCAGTTCGTTGCTGCCGGGGGTGTTGAGGGCCAGCAGCTCGGCCGCCAGCGCAGGCTCGAACGGCAGGCTGGCATGGGCCAGCACCTGCTGGCGCGGGCCGGAGAAGTCGACCACCACACCATCGACCCCGTCCAGCGAGGTGCCGGACATCAGGCCTACGTAGCGGTCGGACATGGATTACTGGGCGCTGGCCTGTACCACGAGGGCTGCGGCCTCGAGCTGCACGCGCATGGTCTGTGCGAGGGCGTCGAAGGCGGGACGCGCGGCGGCGGACACGGGGATGGCCTCGCCGGTGCGGGCGATGGTCAGCGGATCCAGGTGCTTGCCGTTGTCGCGGAACTCGAAGTGCAGGTGCGGGCCGGTGGACATGCCGGTGGAGCCGACCGCGCCGATGAACTCGCCCTGGGTCACGCGCTGGCCCTTGC
>CAMLQP010000337.1 GCA_946482115.1 uncultured Comamonadaceae bacterium | reverse complement strand
TCGAGCTGCACGCTGCGGAACACGCGCAGGTAGTCGGCCACCGCACGGCGCAGCGGCGCGTAGCCGCCGGTGCTGCTGTAGTCCAGCATGTCGGGGTAGGTCATGCGCCAGTGCTTGTTCTGCAGCCGCTGCCACAGCGCCACCGGAAAGGCGCTGAAATCGGCGATGCCGGGCGTGAAGGGCTGCACCTCCAGCTGGCTGGCGTTGAAGGTGGTGGCCAGCCGCGCGCCCCGGCGCGACAGCCGGGCCGCCTGCTGCGCGGTGCGCGCGGCCGGCCGGGGCGCGGCGCGTGGCACGCTGTCGTTCACGTAGGTGCCGCTGCCCACCTGGCTGACCAGGTAGCCCTCGACGCTGAGCTGGTTGATCGCGGCCACCACCGTGTTGCGCGACAGGTCCAGGTCCTGCGCCAGGTCGCGGCTGGACGGCAGGCGCTCGCCGGCGCCCAGCTTGCCGTCCAGCAGCGCGCGGCGCAGCGCCTCGTAGAGCTGGCGGTGCAGCGGCAGCGCATCCTGGCTCGCCAGGCGGTGCATTTCGGTGAGCAGGAATTCGGACAACATGACGCGGAAAAAGGTGGTGCCGTTCGGGGTTTACCCCGAGAATTGGCACCATGACAATGCCTTGATTGGCCCTCATTGTCATCCAATTCAGCGGCCAGAATCATCCCCAGAAACGGAGAAATTCCATGATCCCCTCCCCCAGCATGGTCTGGCTGCCGGCCGACCATCGCCTGCTGGGCGACCACGGCCACCAGATGCCTTTCCTGCTGCTGGGCGACAAGTACGCCCGGGCGGTCAAGGTCGGCGCCCATGCGCAGCCCGTCATGTTTCCGCTGGCCGACGCGGCCCAGGTGCCCGAGCTGCTCTCGCTGGTCGATGGCGTGATGCTGACCGGCTCGCCGTCCAACGTGCACCCCTCGCACTTCGACGAGGCCGTGGCCGACCCCAGCCTGCCGCTGGACCCGGAGCGCGACTCCCTCACGCTCGCGCTGGTGCGGGCCTGCGTGTCGGGCGGCGTGCCGCTGCTGGGCATCTGCCGTGGCTTCCAGGAGATCAACGTGGCCATGGGCGGCAGCCTGTATCAGCAGGTGCAGAACGTGCCCGGCCGCATGGACCACCGCGAGCCCAAGGGCGCGCCCTACGAGGAGCAGTACGCGCCGCGCCACGAGGTCCGCTTCGAGCCCGGCAGCGCCTTCGCCCGCTGGGCCGGCGGCGAGACGACGATGATCAACTCCCTGCACGGCCAGGGCATCAACCGCCTGGCCCAGGGCCTCAAGGCGGTGGGCCACGCCCCTGACGGCCAGATCGAGGCGGTCGAGATCCTGGGCGCCCGCACCTTCGCCTACGCGGTGCAGTTCCATCCTGAGTGGCGCTGCTGGGAGAACCCTTTCTACAGCGCGATCTTCCGCGCCTTCGGCGATGCGGTGCGCGAGCGCCGCGCCCAGCGCCTGGGCCTGCCCACCGTGGCCTGACACCCGAGAACAACCATGAACGCAGCAACCTCCCTCAGTTCCTTCAACGACCTCGAACGCTGGCTCAACGAGCGCCGCGTGACAGAGGTCGAATGCCTGGTGCCCGACCTGACCGGCGTGGCGCGCGGCAAGATCCTGCCGCGCGAGAAATTCACCGAGGACCGTGGCATGCGCCTGCCCCAGGCCATCGTCGCCATGGGCGTGACCGGCGAATTCCCCGAGAGCGGGCCCTACTACGACGTCATCGACCCGACCGACCGCGACATGCAGCTGCGCCCCGACCCGGGCACGGTGCGCATCGTGCCCTGGGCCACCGACCCGACCGCGCAGGTGATCCACGACTGCTTCGACCACACCGGCAAGCTGGTGCCGTTCGCCCCGCGCTCGGTGCTGCGCCATGTGTGCGACCTTTACGCCGCCGAGGGCTGGGACCCGGTGCTCGCGCCCGAGCTGGAGTTCTACCTGACCGCGCGCAACACCGACCCCAACACCCTGCTGCGCCCACCCATCGGCCGCAGCGGCCGCGCCGAGACCTCGCGCCAGGCGTATTCCATCGACGCCGTCAACGAGTTCGACCCGCTGTTCGAGGAGATCTACGACTACAGCGACAAGATGGGGCTCAACGTGGACACGCTGATCCACGAGATCGGCGCCGGCCAGATGGAGATCAACTTCTTCCATGCCCACCCGCTGGGCCTGGCCGACGAGGTCTTCTTCTTCAAGCGCACCGTGCGCGAGGCCGCGCTGCGCCACGACATGTACGCCACCTTCATGGCCAAGCCCATCGCCGGCGAGCCGGGCAGCGCCATGCACGTGCACCAGAGCATCGTCGACAAGGAAACCGGCAAGAACATCTTCAGCAACGCCGACGGCTCGCCGTCCGAGGCGTTCTACCACTACATCGGTGGCCTGCAGCGCTACATTCCGGCGGCCATGGCGCTGGTGGCGCCCTACGTCAACAGCTACCGCCGCCTGTCGCGCCACACCGCCGCGCCCATCAACATCGAGTGGGGCCACGACAACCGCACCGTGGGCATACGCTCGCCGATCTCCTCGGCCGAGGCGCGCCGGGTCGAGAACCGCGTGATCGGCGCCGACGCCAACCCCTACGTAGCGCTCGCCATGACGCTGGCCTGCGGCTACCTGGGCCTGAAGAACAAGATCAAGCCCAAGGCCGAGATGAAGGGCGACGCCTACCTGTCGGCCTATGCGCTGCCGCGCAGCCTGGGCGAGGCGCTCGACTGGCTGCGCCGCGAGAGCGACCTGCACGAGGTGCTGGGCCAGGAATTCATCACCATCTACACCGAGATCAAGGAGCTCGAGTTCGAGGAGTTCATGAAAGTGATCTCGCCGTGGGAACGCGAGCACCTGCTCCTGCATGTCTGATCCGCACGTCTGACCGAAAGAGATTCCGCCATGAACGCGATGACCGAAACCCAGCACCTCAAGACCCAGGACATCCAGGCCCTGGACAGCGCCCACTTCCTGCATCCCTTCACCGACTTCAAGGATCTGGCCGGCCGCGGCTCGCGCGTCATCACGCACGCCGACGACATCTACGTCTGGGATTCCGAGGGCCACAAGATCCTGGACGCCATGAGCGGCCTGTGGTGCGTGAACGCCGGCTACGGCCGCAAGGAGCTGGCCGATGCCGCCTACGCCCAGATGATGAAGCTGCCCTTCTACAACAGCTTCTTCCAGACCA
>CAMLQP010000336.1 GCA_946482115.1 uncultured Comamonadaceae bacterium | reverse complement strand
GGCGGCGTGGTGTGGCTCAGCGAGTCGTCCAGGCGGTGGGTGCCCGCGCTGGCGGTGGTGCAGGCCAGTGCCAGGGCCAGGCCGGTCAGGAGGCGTGTGTTCACGGGCTGCTCAGGGTGTAGGTCACCCGGCCGTTGTAGGTGCCGGCGGCGCGGATGGCGCTGTTGGCGTAGCTGAACGTGTGGCAGTTCTCTATATAGGTATTGGCCGGGATCGTGGCCAGCGTCTGGGTGGCGCCGTTGAAGGTGCCGGCCGGGATCACGTTGGGGTTGCCACTGCCCGGGGCCGAGACGGTCCAGCTGATCTGGCTGAACGGGATCGTGTCGCCGGCCGCGTTGGTCAGGCTGGCGGGTGAGGTGACCCGCAGCGTGGCGCTGGCGGGGCCGTTGCCAGCGTTGCTGCGCCGGTAGGAGGCACCGATGATCACCTGCGTCGACGGGGTCGGGCAGGTGGTGTAGCCGTCCCCGTAGAGGCTGTTCGACTGCGTGCTGTTGCTGGTCATGGCCTGCGGTGCGCCCGACAGCAGCTGGGCGGCGGTGAGGTTGGCCGAGACCAGATTGACCGTGCCGTTGTTGCCGTCGGCGGTGCCGTTGCCGACGTGCAGGAAGACCCGGCGCGAAGCCGCGGCGATGGTCAGCGACCAGGCCTGTGCGGGCAGCGCCTGCAGCCCCGCAGTCACCACCAGGCCAGCGCCGATCAGGCGCAGCAAGGTGGTGGTCGGGGCGGTGTTCATGGCGGTATTGTGTCCCGCGGCAGGCGCAGCGGGAACCCTGGGACGGGTGCCCACCGGCCCGGACCGGACCGTGGGCTGGAGACGCGGTTGCCGCGTCAGGGCATGGCCGCGGTGTAGGTCACGCGGCCGTTGGTGGTGCCATAGGTGCCCGGAGCGACCACGGCCGAGTTGGCGTAGCTGAAGGTCCAGTTGGCCGAGCGGTCGGTGATCTTGGTGCCCGACGACAGGGTGACGTTGCTGGCCACGCCGGCGCCGGTCAGGGGGATGGCCGGGCTGGG
Source organism: uncultured Comamonadaceae bacterium (assembly GCA_946482115.1). Next base: position 2,182 of record CAMLQP010000336.1, on the reverse strand, counting down.
CAGGGCCGCCAGGCTGGAGGTGGCTGTGATCTGCGACCAGGGAATGGTGTCGGCCGTGCCGTTGGTCAGGGCGCCGGTGGTGTTGGCGGTCAGGGTGATCTGGCCGTTGTTGCCCACCACGCGCACCGGCACCACGTTGCCGGTGATGGTGCCTGCCGCCGCACCCGTGCCGATGGCCGAGGGGTTGCTGCTGTAGTCGAAGGTCACCGTGTCGATGGTGGAGTTGGCGGTCAGGCCGGCGGCGCCGGTGCCCACACCCAGGAACAGCACGCGCGGAACCACGATGCGGAAATCCAGGCGGGCACTGGCATCGCCGGTGCCGACGGTCAGCTGCGACTCGGCCGATGCGAGCAGGGGGGTTGCCATGGCCAGGGCCAGGGCGGATTTGAGGATCAGGGAAGACTTGTTCACGACGTTTCCTTCTTCATGGTTCTGGAGCGGTCGATGAATACTTTCAAATTCCATCGTCCCGCCCTCAGGCAGGCCGGACTGTACGTGCACGGGTCGACCATGCCAATGGAGCGGGCGGGAAAAAGTCACGTTTTTCAACGACTTGGCGCCGATGAACGACCCAGCGGTCGGACATCGGGGACCAGCGGTCAAAAAAGTGCTCAAGTTTTGGATCGGTTCGCCGAGCCGACACTTAGGTTCACAAGGTGCCCCAGCGGCAGCGCGCTGCTGGCCTTGACCTCGCCAAGCGAAAAGCTGGTGTGCAGGTCCTTGACGTTGGGCAGGTGGATCAGCACCTCGCGTGCGAAGCGGCTGAATTCCGCCAGATCGGGGCACACCACCTGCAGCTCGAAGGTGCCCGAGCCGCTGATGTAGTGGCAGCTGACGATTTCCGGGATCTGGCGGATCGCCTTCTCCATCTGGCCCAGCGCGTCGCCGCTGTTGCGTTCGGCGTCCAGCCGCACGAAGGCCAGCACGCCCAGGCCGATCTTGTTGCGGTTGAGCTCGGCCCGGTAGCCGGTGATGAAGCCGGCCTCCTCCAGCGCCCGCACCCGGCGCCAGCAGGGCGCGGCCGACAGGCCGACCCGGTTGGCCAGCTCGGCGTTGGTCAGCCGGCCGTCGGCCTGCAGTTCGTTCAGGATGGCCAGGTCGAACTTGTCCAGTGTTTCCATTTTTGCCAGATTTTAGAAAGAAGCTTTCTCAAGTGTCGCGATACCGGGCATGAAAAGCAAACACCTGTCAGCGACCGGGCCATACACTGTGCGTCACACTGGAGCAGGCCTACCCGGCCAGATTCCGGTGCCCCGGCGCCCACAAGGCGCTCCCCACCCACAGCAGGAGACAACAAGATGAACGCCCCACTGCCCGAGCACATCCGCCGCGCGCTCGAAACCGTCACGCTGGACGACAAGTACGCCCTCGACCACGGCCCCGCCTTCATGAGCGGTGTCCAGGCCCTGGTGAAGCTGCCGATGCTGCAGCGCCAGCGCGATGCGATGGTCGGCAAGAACACCGCGGGCTTCGTCAGCGGCTACCGGGGCTCGCCGCTGGGCGGCTACGACCAGGCGCTGCAGAAGGCTGCGCCCTACCTGAAGCAGCAGAACGTGGTGTTCCAGCCCGGGGTCAACGAGGAGCTGGCGGCCACGGCCGTCTGGGGCACGCAGCAGCTGGGCTTCGCACCCCCCGGCTCCAACAAATTCGACGGCGTGTTCGGCATCTGGTACGGCAAGGGCCCGGGCGTGGACCGCTGCTCCGACGTGTTCAAGCACGCCAACATGGCCGGCACCACGCCCTGGGGCGGCGTGATCGCGGTGGCCGGCGACGACCACGTGGCCAAGAGCTCCACCGCCGCGCACCAGAGCGACCACATCTTCAAGGCCTGTGGCCTGCCGGTGTTCTTTCCGTCCACCGTGCAGGAGATCCTGGATCTCGGTCTGCATGCGTTTGCCATGAGCCGCTTCAGCGGCGTGTGGACCGGCATGAAGACGATCCAGGAGATCGTCGAGTCCAGCGCCACCGCCATGATCGATCCCGAGCGGGTGCAGATCGTGATTCCCGAGTTCGACATGCCGCCGGGCGGCCTGCACATCCGCTGGCCCGACGCGGCGCTGGACCAGGAGGCCCGGCTGTTCGACTACAAGTGGTACGCGGCGCTGGCCTACGTGCGCGCCAACAAGCTCAACCACAACGTGATCGCCGGCCCGCAGGACCGCTTCGGCCTGATCGCCAGCGG
>CAMLQP010000335.1 GCA_946482115.1 uncultured Comamonadaceae bacterium | reverse complement strand
GCGGCAGGCGCTTCTCGGAGATGTCCAGCTCGGCCATGATCTTCAGGCGCGAGATCAGCGCGGCGTGCAGCGCGCGGTTGGGCTGCACCACCTCGCGCAGCGTGCCGTCGACGCGGAAGCGCACGCTCGAATGGCGCTCGAAGGGTTCGATGTGGATGTCGCTGGCGCCGTCGCGCGCGGCCTGCGTCAGCAGCGCGTTGAGCATGCGGATGATGGGCGCGTCGTCGGAGGTTTCCAGCAAGTCCTCGATGGCCGGCAACTCCTGCATCATGCGGCTGAGGTCGGCGTCGCTCTGCACCTCGCTGACCACGGCCGCGGCGCTGGACTCGCCCTGCGCGTAGGCGGCGCTGATGCGCTGGGTCAGCAGCTCGCCGGGCTCCCACTGCAGGTCCTCGACGTCGTGGCAGCGGAGGATTTCCGACAGCGCCGACAGCCGGCGCGTCTGCGTCTCCGGGTCCTCGGCGGCGCTGGAACTGCCCCGCAGGGTCAGCCGCCCGTCCTCCTCCTCCAGCAGCCAGAGGTGCTCGCGCGCGAATGCATAGGGCAGCGGGTGTTTCATCGGGGCTGCGTCAGTTCGACGGTGCGACTGGCGGCGCGGGAGTGGCCGCGGGCGGTACGGCTGGCGTGACAGCTGGCGTGCTGTCGGCGGCGCGCTGCGGCGGCATGACCGGACCCACATTCACGGGAACCACCGCGCTGGAGGAAGGCTGCGCGTCCTTCTGTGTCGACCGCATCAGCTCGTAGCGGTCGAGCGAGAAGCTGTTGGTGGTGCGCGCATCGCGCAGCACCACCGGGCGCAGGAACACCATCAGGTTGGTTTTCTTGCGGCTGCGGCTTTCGCTCTTGAACAGGTTGCCGAACAGCGGAATGTCGCCCAGACCAGGCACCTTTTCCTGGTTGCCGGAATATTCGTCCTGCAGAAGGCCGCCCAGCACCACGATGCCGCCATCGTCGACCAGCACGGTCGACTCGATGGTGCGCTTGTTGGTGATGAGGCCGGTGGTCGAGTTGACCGACGAAGCCTGCACGCTACTGACCTCCTGGAAGATGGTCATCTTGATGGTGCCGTTCTCGCTGATCTGCGGCTTGACGCGCAGCGTGAGGCCCACGTCCTTGCGCTCGATGGTCTGGAACGGATTGACCGAGCCGTTGTTGCCGTTGCCAGCGCCGGTGTTGGTGAACTGGCCGGTTACGAAGGGCACGTTCTGGCCGATCACGATCTTGGCTTCCTCGTTGTCCAGCGTCAGCAGGTTGGGCGTGGACAGGATGTTGCCGTCGCCGTTCTGCTGCAGGAAGCGCGCCAGGAAGCCCAGCAGGTAGATGCCGTTGCGGCGCGACGCCATGCCGAAATTCAGGCCGGTTCCCGGCGCCTGGATGTTGCTGGTGTCGGCCTGGGCGATGGGCAGCAGGTTGGTCAGGATGTTGTTGCCGCCGGTGCCGAAGTTGGTGCCCAGCAGCCCCACGGTGTTTTCGCCAAGGTTGCCCAGCGGTCCCTGCCATTGGATGCCGAACTCGGCGGCCTTGTCGGCATTGACTTCGGCGATCAGGCTCTCCACATAGACCTGCGCGCGCCGCGAATCCAGCTGGTCGATCACGGCGCGCAACTGGCGGTACTGTGGCTCGGGCGCGGTGATGATCAAGGCGTTGGTCGCCGGGTCGGCCTGGATCTGGCCGCCGGTGGACGGGCCGGCGCTCGCCGTCACCGGCGTGGTGGCGGGGTTGGCGGCGGTGCTGGGCGTCTGGGACATGCCGCCGGTGCTGCTGCGCACCGTCGTGACGCCGGTAGCCCCGGCTGCTCCGCCGCTGCCTTCGCCGGCCATGGCCGCCCGCAGCGTGGTCGCGAGGTTGACCGCATCGGCATTCTTCAGATAGACGACGTGGATGTTGCCGGCCGCATCAATGCTGCTCGGGCGGTCCAGCTGAGCCACCAGGGATCTGGCCAGGGCCAAGCGCGCAGGGTTGGCGGCCCGCATCACGAGGCTGTTGCTGCGGGGCTCGGCGATCAGGGTGGTCTTGTACGAAGTGTCCCCAGCTTGTCCTGCGGCGGCCCCACCTGTGCTGCCGGGCTCGATCAGCTTGAGCACCATGGGGGCCAGGTCGGCGGCCAGGGCATGCTGCAGCGGAATCACTTCCACGTCGGTGGCGCCAGCGACATCCAGCGACGCGATGATGCGCCCGATGCGCTGCAGGTTGTCGGCGTAGTCGGTGATGACCAGCGAGTTGTTGCCCGGGTTGACGTTGATGGTGTTGTTGGGCCCGATCAGCGGGCGCAGCACGGGCACCAGGTTGTTGGCCGACTCGTGGTTGAGGCGGAAGATCTGGGTGACGATCTGGTTGCTGGCGGGCAACTGGCTGACCGGACCGGCACTGACGGTGTTGCTCTGGAGCTTGGCGTCGGCCTCGGGCACGATCTTGTACAGGCCGCCGGTTTCGATCAGCGAAAAGCCTTGTAGGCGCAGCGCAGCGGCGAACTGGTTGAGGGCCACGATGGGGGCCACCGGCCTGTCGGTCGACAGGTTGACGGTGCCCTTGACCCGCGGGTCCACCACGACGTTGCGTCCGGTGATGGTGGCCATGGTGCGGGCCACGGCTTCAATCTCGGCGCCGACGAAGTTGAGCACGACCGGCTCGGCAGCGTTCTTGGACTGGGCCCATGCGGTCGGGGCGCCCAGGGTGCCGGTCAGCACGGCGAGTGCCAGTGCCAGCACGGCAGGGGAGTGGGTCGATTTCATCTGTTGATCCTATCGCGAAGTCTCGCTCTGGCTGTTAACCAAACGTCAACAGGGTACGGGCGCCATCGCGGCGGCCAATGATGCTCAGCAGGTTGGCGAGCGCCGACTCCTGGCCGGGTGCGGCCGACGCCACGCCCCGGAAACGCAGGCGCCCGCCCGACCACTGACCATCGCCATCGAGCAGCAGGCCGCCTTTGAGCGTGGCCAGCTTCAATGCGGCGTTGTCGCCATCCCCCGCCGAGCGGAACTCGACCCGGTAGCTGCCCAGAGGGCGCAGGGTGGACACGCGCGTGGCGAGGTCGTGGGCCTCCACCACCAGCAGCCCGTCCAGACGGGGGCGCCCGCCGTTCAGGGCCAGGGAGAACCCGGGCGACTGCACCAGCAGTTGCCCGTCCATGCGCAGGGTGTTCCACGGCGTGCCCAGGCCGACCAGCATGGCGGCCGGCCAGCGGCTGCTGAAGGCGTCGAC
>CAMLQP010000334.1 GCA_946482115.1 uncultured Comamonadaceae bacterium | reverse complement strand
TCCTTGACCCCCGCGGGGGGGCGGGCTGGGCGCAGCCCGGCCCTGGGGGCGCTCAGACGTTGTGCGTCAGGCCCTCGGGAGACTCAGTCCAGCTGCCCCTGGCACATGTATTTGATGTGCATGTAGTCGTCCAGTCCGTGCGTGGAACCCTCGCGGCCGTAGCCCGATTCCTTCACGCCGCCGAAGGGCGCCGCCTCCGAGGCGAGCGCGCCTTCGTTGACGCCGACGATGCCGGTCTCCAGCGCCTCGGCCACACGCCAGATGCGCCGCACGTCCTGGCTGTAGAAGTAGGCGGCCAGGCCAAATGGCGTGTCGTTGGCCTGCGCCACCACGCTTGCCTCGTCGTCGAACACCGCCATGGCCGCGACCGGGCCGAAGGTTTCTTCGCAGGAGCAGGCCATGCGCGGATCAACGCCCATGAGCACCGTGGGCGCGAAGTAGTTCGGGCCCAGCGCCGTCAGGCGCTTGCCACCGGCGAGCAGCTTCGCGCCGTTTGCCACGGCGTCCTGCACGTGACGTTCGATCTTTTCCACGGCGCGGGCGTTGATCATCGGGCCGATCTGCGACGCCGGGTCGCTGGCCGGGCCGACCTTGAGCGCTTCCACGCGCGCGCAGAGCTTCTGTGCAAACGCGTCCAGCACCTTGCGATGCACGAACAGCCGGTTGGGGCTGACGCAGGTCTGCCCGCCGTTGCGGAACTTGGCCGCCATCACACCATCGACCGCCGCGTCCAGGTCGGCGTCATCGAAGACGATGAAGGGCGCGTTGCCGCCAAGTTCCAGCGAGAGCTTCTTGAGCGTGTCGGCGCTGCGCCGGGCCAGGTGCTTGCCCACGGCAGTGGAGCCGGTGAAGGTGATCTTGCGCACACGGCTGTCGTCGAGCCACACGTCCACCACCTCGGGCGTCTTCTCGCGCGAGGCGGTGACGATGTTCAGCACCCCCGCGGGCACCCCGGCCTCGTGGGCCAGGTGCACCAGGGCCAGCGAGGTCAGCGGCGTGTCTTCGGCTGGCTTGCAGACCACGGTGCAACCAGCGGCCAGCGCGGGCGCGATCTTGCGGGCGATCATCGCGGCCGGGAAGTTCCACGGTGTGATGGCGGCCACCACCCCGATGGGCTCCTTCAGGGCAAACACCTTGCGGCCGCTGACGTGTGCAGGAATGACCTCGCCGTTCATGCGCGTGGCCTCTTCACCGAACCACTCGATGTAGCTGGCGGCGTAGGCGACCTCACCCTTGCCTTCGGCCAGGGGCTTGCCCTGCTCGCGCGAGATGAGCTTGCCCAGGTCGTCCTGATGCGCGATGACCAGGTCGTTCCAGCGCTTGATGATCGCGGCCCGTTGTTTGGCCGGCACCTTCTTCCAGCGGGCGAAGGCCTGGTGGGCGGCGTCCAGCGCCGCGACGGCTTCGGCCGCGCCGGAGTCGGGTACCCGGGTGATCAGCTCGCCGGTGGCGGGATCGGTGACGTCCAGCGTAGCCGCGGTGGCGGACCACTGGCCGGCGATGAAGTTGGCACTGCGGATCAGGTCCGCGCGTTGCAGGGTCAAGGACATGGCAGTGTTGGAAAGAAAGTGGAAAGGAACCAGGTCGACGGATCAGGCCGCCACCGCATGCGCAGACATGGCGGCGTCGCGTTCGTCCAGCCAGCCCTGGCGCATCTCGGGCACCGAGGCCGCCAGCAGCTCGTAGTACGGGTGGTGCGGACCGCGGTTGAAGTCGGCCCGCGCCACCTGGTCGAGCTTGCGGCCGTGCTGCATGACGATGATCTCGTCGCACACCGATTTCACGGTGTGCAGGTCGTGGCTGATGAAGAGGTAGGACACGCCCAGCTCGCGCCGCAGGTCGGCCATCAGCTCCAGCACCGCCGCACCGACCACCGTGTCCAGGGCCGAGGTCACTTCGTCGCACAGGATCAGCTCGGGCTCGGCGGCCAGGGCCCGGGCCAGGTTCACGCGCTGCTTCTGCCCGCCCGACAGGCCGCCCGGCAGACGCTGGGCCACGCCGCGCGGCAGCTGCACCAGGTCCAGCAGTTCGTGGATGCGCCGATCCAGCGCCGCGCCCTTGAGCCCCTTGTAGAACTGCAGCGGCCGCGCCAGGATGCGCTCGATGGTCTGGGACGGGTTCAGCGCCGTGTCGGCCATCTGGAACACGATCTGGATCTGGCGCAGCTCTTCCTTGCTGCGCAGGCGCACCTCGGGCTTGAGCGCCCGGCCCTTGAACAGGATGTGGCCGCGGCAAGGCGCAATCAGGCCGGCCACGGCGCGGGCCAGGGTCGTCTTGCCCGAACCCGACTCGCCGATCACTCCGATGGCCTGACCCTTGTAGAGCTTGAAGTTGATGTCTTCGAGGATCAGGGCCGCAGGCTTGCCTTGCGCGTTGCGCGCACCGTAACCGGCCGACAGGTCGCTGACCTCGAGCAGCAACTCGCCCTTGTGCAAGTCAGTGGCCAGTGGCGCGGGTCGCGCGGCCGCCAGCAGACTGCGGGTGTACTCGTGGGCAGGCTCGGACAGGATGCACCCGGTGGTGTTGAGCTCCTGCGCCTGGCCGTTGCGCAGCACCAGGATGTGGTCCGCCATCTGGGCCACCACGGCCAGATCGTGGCTCACGTACACCGCGGTGGCGCGGCGCTCGCGCACCACGCGGCGGAAGGCGCGCAGCACCTCGATCTGCGTGGTCACGTCCAGCGCGGTGGTGGGCTCGTCCAGGATCACCAGATCCGGGTCGGTGATGAGCGCCATGGCCGCCATCAGGCGCTGCAGCTGACCGCCCGAGACCTGGTGCGGGTAGCGCTGGCCGATGGTCTCGGGGTCGGGCAGGGCCAGTTCGCGGAACAGCTGCACGGCCTTGACCTCCGCATCATGGCGCGAGAGCGTGCCGTGGATGCGCGTGGGCTCGACCACCTGGTCCATGATGGTGCGGGACGGATCGAAAGACGCGGCCGCGCTCTGCGCGATGTACGACACGGTGCGGCCCCGCAGCGAGCGCAGTGCGCCTGCGCCCAGCGAGAGCACGTCCGTCTCGCCGATGCGCACACTGCCGCCGCTGATCTGGCAGCCGCGCCGCGCATGCCCCATCAGCGCCAGCGCGGTGGTGGTCTTGCCGGACCCGGATTCGCCGATCAGCGCCAGCACCTCGCCGGGGCGGATGGTGAAGCTCAGGCCATCGACCAGCGTGGCTTCGCCCGCGCGGATGGTGAGTTTGTCTACGACGACCAG
>CAMLQP010000333.1 GCA_946482115.1 uncultured Comamonadaceae bacterium | reverse complement strand
AGGGAGACGGCGCCGATGTTGAAGGAGAGCTGGGCCGAGGCGGCCAGGGGCAGCAGGGCCACGGCGGCGGCGATCAGGGTTTGGCGGGCGGTCAGTTTCATGGAGTTCTCCGGCAGGTTAGAAATAACTGGCCCGGTGGCTTAGCACGTACCATGCCAGCAACCAGAAGCCGCGCCCGGCTAACATGCGAACAAACGGTGACGCGGCCTGCGTCGCCCCACCCTTGATGCACTTTTTCGGTGCATTCCTGTTGGGCGGGAGGCGACGGCCGACGCACCACAACAGGGAGAAGCAAGCAATGAGTCTGTCTTTGGTGCAAAGCCGTGCCCTGGTGGGCCTGGGCGCCCAGCCGGTGTGCGTGGAAATCCATCTGGCCAACGGGTTGCCGAGCTTCACGCTGGTCGGCCTGGCCGACACCGAGGTGAAAGAAGCCCGCGAGCGGGTGCGCAGCGCGCTGCTCAACGCCGGGCTGGAATTTCCGTCGAACCGTCGGATCACCGTCAACCTGGCCCCGGCCGACCTGCCCAAGGACTCCGGCCGCTTCGACCTGCCGATTGCCCTGGGCCTGCTGGCCGCCAGCGGCCAGATCGATGGCGCCCGGCTGGCGGGCTGGGAGTTCGCCGGCGAGCTGTCGCTGGGTGGCGAGCTGCGCCCGGTGCGTGGCGCGCTGGCGATGGCGCTGGCCCTGCGGCGGCAGGCCGGCACGGCCTTGCCCCGCCTGGTGCTGCCGCCCGGCAGCGCCGAAGAGGCGGCCCTGGTGCCCGACCTGCCGGTCTACCGCGCCGGCCACCTGCTGGACGTGGTGCGTCAGTTCGCGCCGGGCGGCGAACCCCGGGCCGACAGCGCCGACACCGGCTGGGCCCGGCTGGTCCCCGACGCGCCGCCGCCGCAGGGGCCGGGCGGCCCCGATCTGGCTGACGTGCGGGGCCAGATCGGTGCACGGCGCGCGCTCGAAATCGCCGCTGCGGGCCAGCACAACCTGCTGCTGGTGGGGCCGCCGGGCTCGGGCAAGTCCATGCTGGCCCAGCGGCTCGCCGGGCTGCTACCCCCGATGTCCACCGACGAGGCCCTGGAAAGCGCGGCCCTGGCCTCGCTGGCCGGGCCGTTCGACATGGCCCGCTGGGGCCGGCGCCCCACCTGCGCGCCCCACCACAGTGCGAGCGCGGTGGCGCTGGTGGGCGGCGGCTCGCCGCCCCGGCCAGGCGAGATCTCGCTGGCCCACCACGGCGTGCTGTTCCTCGACGAGCTGCCGGAATTTCCGCGCACCGCGCTGGAGGGCCTGCGCGAGCCGCTGGAGAGCGGCTGCATACGCATCTCGCGCGCGGCGCGCCAGACCGAGTTCCCGGCCCGTTTCCAGCTGATTGCCGCCATGAACCCCTGCCCTTGCGGCCACTTGGGGCACGCCCAGGCCGCCTGCCGCTGCACGCCGGACCAGGTCGCGCGCTACCAGGGCCGGCTCAGCGGCCCGCTGCTGGACCGGCTGGACCTGCAGGTGGAAGTGCCGGCACTGGCATCCGATGAGCTGCTGCAGGCACCGCCCGGCGAATCCACCGGCACCGTGCGCCAGCGCGTGCTGGCCGCGCGCGAACGGGCCCGGCACCGCCAGGGCGGGGCCAACCAGGACCTGCGCGGCGAGGCCCTGGACCGGCACGCCGCGCTGACACCCGACGCCCTGCGGCTGCTGCGGCTGAGCGCCACCCGGCTGGGCTGGTCGGCGCGGGCCACCCACCGCGCGCTGCGGGTGGCCCGCACCATCGCCGATCTGGCCGGGGCGGACCGCGTGGACAGCCCCCACGTGGCCGAAGCCATCCAGTACCGCCGCGCCCTGTCGCCGCTGGCCCGCTAGGCCGCTTGCGCGATTGCGCAACACCCGTGCCGACAGGAGGTGCCGATTCGGGGATGAACGTTTAACATTGCGTCACCTTTGGCTCGATGGTTTGCGATCAGCTCATGAAGTCTTCCCCCGCCCTCGCGTCCGTGCCCACCCCTACCGAACAACCGGCTCCCGGACGCGACGGCTTCATATGGCCCTCGCCGCCCTATGCCAGCTACCGCGACGACGAGGGCCCGCTCCAGGCTTCGCCCTGCGAGGTGGAAGGCACCAACGGCCAGAGCCGGCGCTGCCTGCTGATGAGCCTGGACACCACGGCGCGCACGGCCCAGATACAGGTTCCCCCGGCGCGCGTGAACATGCCGCTGCGCTTCGCGATGTTCCGCCGCATCGTGCTCAAGACGCCGCTGGCGCCGACCCCCCAGGCCGCGCAGGTGGATGCCGACGGTTTCGCGGTCAGCCAGCTGCTGGACTACCGCCAGCGCCTGCACTACCGGCTTGAGATGACCGACGGCAAGTCCCTGGAAGGCGAGACCGTCGGCCATGTGGAGACCACCGCCGGCGCCTTCCTGTTCCACCCGGTGGACGAGGCCGACAGCGTGGAACGGGTCTTCGTGCCACGCGAGGCCTACCACAAGCTGCATCTGGGCGAGAACATCGGCCGCGTGCTGGTCGAGCAGCAGGCGGTGACGATGGAGCAGGTGGAACAGGCGGCGCAGGAGCAGGAAAGCCTGCGCAACCGCAAGCTCGGCGACTACCTGGTCATCAAGGAGATCGTCGCCCCCGACCAGCTGCTGATCGCCCTGGAGCAGCAGGCCAAGATGCCCATGGTGCGCATCGGCGAGGCGCTGACCGCGCTGGGACTGATCTCGCAGGACCAGCTCAAGGAGGCGCTGGAGAAGCAGAAGACCGAGCGCAGCGTGCCGCTGGGCGAGCTGCTGGTGAAGAACGGGCAGCTGTCGCGTCAGGACCTGCAGACCGCGCTGGCACGCAAGATGGGCTTCCCGGTGGTGGACGTGGCCAGCTTCCCCATTGATGCCGAGGCCGTGCGCCGGGTGCCCTACGCCATGGCCAAGCGCCTGAAGGTGCTGCCGCTGCTGCTGCGCGACGGGGCGCTGATCGTGGCCGCCGAGGACCCGTCCAAGCGCGCCACCATCGAAGAACTCGAATTCACCACCCAGACCAAGGTGGTGGCCGCGCTCGCGGGCGTGAAGCAGCTGGCCCAGGCCCTGCCCGAGACCTATGGGCGCTTCGGCCTGAACGCCTCCGCCGTGCTGGGCGACGCCGACCGGCGCGGCGCCGACGCCAGCGAGCCGCCATCCATGGACAAGCTGCTCGAATCGCTGGAGCAGCAAAGCAGCGCCGAATCCGACGACGAGCCGCAGATCGAGCAGTCCGACAACTCGCTGGTGCGGCTGATCAACTCCATGATC
>CAMLQP010000332.1 GCA_946482115.1 uncultured Comamonadaceae bacterium | reverse complement strand
TCGCTGGACGCAGGACCGAGGGTGGCGACGATTTTGGTGGCGCGCTGGGGCATGTGAGGTGTCTCCGTTGTAACTTGGTTTCAATTGTCCATGAAACGGGTTACTGGGTGGGTACAGGTTCCAGCAACTCCCGGACCCGTTCCAGATACCGGGCCTGGTCGGCCAGCACCGTGCCTTCGTTGTACACGTGCAGCAACACGTCGGGCCGGAACTGGTCGATCACGACCGACCGCACATGCCGGCGCTGCTCCGGACTGAGCCGGGACAGGTGGTTCATCGACAGGTACCAGACCTCGGCGAAATAGCGCGCCAGGGGTTCGGTGATGTTGTCGCCAAAGGAGTCGCCGATGATGACCAGCGTGGGCCGGCGCTGTCCCGCGGGCAGTTGCCAGGCCGAGCGCACACGGGCGACCTGGAACAGCAGGGCTGCCTCGGCGGCGAACTCGGGGAAGCAGGCGGCGTCGTTGTGGCACACCAGCACCCGCCCGTCCGTGTAGACAGGGACCAGGGTGGTGTCGCGGCGCTCCACACCGGGTGCCAATGCCCGCAGGTCGAACTCGGTCTCCCGCGGCTCCAAAGCCACGTCGTAGCGGCGCGACAGGCCCCACTCGCCTTGTGCCAGCCAGTCGGCGGCGACGGCCGCGCCGTGAAAGTCCCAGTGCAGGTTCCAGGGACGGTAGACCGGGTCCACCCCATCGACCTGGCGCATCGCATCGATGGGGTAGAAGAGCCGCCCTGCGGTTTCGGGCTGCTGCGCCAGCCGGTCCATCAGGGATTCGGCCGGCGGCTGGCCACCGGCGCATTCCTCCTGCAGCCAGCGGGGCAACAACTGAGGCCGCAGGCGCGATTTGTCTGGGGCCATCATCAGGTAGCTCCGGGGCAGCTCGGCACGGGTCGCGGCCAGCAGCTCCGCGACCCGCTGGCCGACCACAGGCAGCTCGATGCGCTCGGCCCCGCACATCACCCGCAGCGCGTTGCCCGGGGTGTCGCCGAACACGTTGTAGAACACCTCGCCCGCCTGACCGGGGACCAGGTCGGCGGACAGGAAATCGCCGAACACCTGGTGGCGCCAGCGGTGGCTGGCTTCCAGCAGTTCGCCACGCAGGCCGAAATGGTCGCGCATCCAGGCCTGCATCCGCGCCGGCCAGGTGCTCACTTCATCCAGGGTGCGGGGCCAGCCCGGCGCCGGTGCGAGTGTCCGGTTTTCCAGCGGCGCCTCGTGCGGCGGCCGGAACAGGTGCACCAGCAGCGGTGTCAGCAGCAGGGCGCACCACAGGGCCAGCACCAGGGCATTTGCGCGGCGGGTCGGCAGGGCCTTCATGCTCAGAAGCGGAAGTAGAGGAAGGGGTTGTGGCTGCCGGACGCCAGGCTCATGGCACTGAGGACCAGCACCAGCGTGAGGAAGACCCAGCGCGCCGGAGCCCAGCGCGGGCGCACGAAGTGCCCCCCGCCGAGCCAGTGCGACAGGGGCAGCATCGATGAGAAGGCCAGCAGCAGCACCAGCACCGTGTATCCGTCCAGGAAGCGGACCGGATGCAGGGCGCCGGCCGTGGCGGACGACCAGCCGGCCATGGCGGCATAGACCGTCCCGACCTGTGCGAAGTCCTCGGAACGGAACATGGCCACGCCCGTCGTGAAGGCCAGCCAGGCGTAGAGCTGCTGGCACACGCGGGGCCAGCGCGCCGTGATCCGGCCCAGCCCCAGCCGCTCCAGCACGATGAGTCCGCCGTTGTAGAGCCCCCAGCAGACGAAATTCCAGCCGGCCCCGTGCCACAGGCCGCAGAGCCCGAACACGATGAGGATGTTGGCGATGGTGCGGCCCCCGCCGCGGCGGCTGCCCCCCAGCGGGGTGTACACGTAGTCGCGCAGCCAGGACGAGAGGCTGATGTGCCAGCGGCGCCAGAACTCGCGCACCGACAGGGCGTGGAACGGGAAGCGGAAATTGCGGGGAAACGAGAACCCCAGTAGCAGCGCCAGTCCGAGCGCCATGTGGGAATAGCCCGAGAAGTCCAGGTACACCTGGAACGCGTACGCGATCGCGCCCAGCCAGGCCATGGCGGTGGTCAGCGCATGGCTGTCGATCTGGTAGATCGCGTCGACCACACTGCCCAACGGGTTGGCCAGCAGCAGCTTCTGCCCCAGACCGATGATGAGCAGCTCCATGCCGAAGCGAAGGCGGGCCACGGTCCAGTGGCGCCGGATCAGTTGTCGCCGGATGGCGGCGTACCGGACGATGGGCCCGGCCAGCAGGTGGGGAAACAGCAGGATGTAGTTGGTCAGCCGGGAGAGCTTGCGCTCGACGGGCAACTGGCCGCGGTAAATGTCGACCAGGTAGGACATGGCGTGGAACGTGAAGAACGAGATGCCCACCGGCAGGACGGGCACCGACCCGGGCTCGATGGACACCTGCCAGCCCAGGTCGTGCAGGGTCTCGGCCAGGAAGCCGATGTACTTGAAGGCCACGAGCAGCGAGAGCTGGAACAGCAGCGACACCAGCAGCACCCAGCGCTGGCGATCCCGGCGGTCCGCCACGCGGCCCAGCGCGAGGCCGCCGAGGTAGCACCCGGCCAGCGAAGCCGCCAGCACCCATGCGTTCCGGAGTTCACCCCAGGCGTAGAACACCGCGCTGCCCACCAGCAACACGGCGTTGTGGCGGCCCGAGACCTGGTAGACCAGCAGGAATATCGGCAGAAAATAGAAGAGGAACTCGACGGAACTGAAGATCATTCGTCGTGCGGCCGAACCGCCGTCAGCACGGCGAAGTCGGAGCCGATCTGGCCTTCGGCCATCAACCGGTCCTCCAGTGCGAAGAAGCGGTCAAGGTGGGCCATGTCTTCGGCACTGGACTCGCTGAAGTTCTGCGCGATGTCGCTCAGCCCAATGTGCAGCAGGGCTCCGCCAAGGTCGCGCCGGTCCAGCACGCGAAAATGCCTCTCCAGCGTGGGAATGATCTGCGAGGAGCGGATCGCCTCGGACGGATCGCAGGCGATCACGTCGGCTACGCGCGGACGCTCCCGGGGCCCCCGCAACACGCCATTGGGCAAGCGGTGGTAGCGCTCGGGAAGGGTCTGCAGAAAGGCGTTCATGTGGGTCAGCTGGGCATCGGTCCACTGGAAGCGGTCGGGTCCGACGTACTCGTGCAGATGGAAGATGCCGCCGGGGCGCAGCGCCCGGCGCACCATGCGGAACAGGCGGTCCAGGTCGTTGACGTGGTGGATCGACTGGAAGCCGACCACCAGGTCGCAGGACGCTTCGGGCAGCTCCA
>CAMLQP010000331.1 GCA_946482115.1 uncultured Comamonadaceae bacterium | reverse complement strand
AACGCCATCACCAGCGGCTCCACCGAGAGCCAGGGCGAGGTGACGGTGCGCCTGCAGCACGGCGGCCGGGTGGTCAACGGCGTGGGGGCCGATCCGGACATCGTGGTGGCCTCGGCCAAGGCCTACCTGAGTGCCCTGAACAAGCTGCACAGCAAGGCCGAACGGGTGGCGGCGCAGGGTTGAATCGTTACATTTCTATCAATTTTTAACCCTTGCCGGAGACTTGTTCGAGCGTTGTTTGAACAAGTCTCCGCAAGCAATTGATATTGCTTGATTTTTTCTTCCTGCTTATACTCGCGCCAGTTTTTTTGTTTTTTGCTGGAGCGAGCGCATGGGATTCAAAAGCCTCACCGCACTGATTGGGGGATTGGCCTTGGCGATGACCATGGGCCTGGGTGCGGCGGGGGAGGCACAGGCGGCCACCAAGGGCAAGCCGGCCAAAGTGTCAAAAAGTGACAAAGCCTCGCCCAAGAAGGTGGTCGTGGCCAGGAAGGCGCCCCCGGCCCGCAAGAAGGTGACGCTCGCCAGCAACAAGCGCAGCAAGTCCACCACGGCGCAGCGCGCCGTGTCCGGCAACCGGGCCACCGCAAGGGTCAAGGCCCCGGTGGTGCGGGCCAGCGCCCCGGCCCGGCTCTCCATGGCCCAGCAGATGGGGCTGCACGGCAGCACCGATCCGCTGCAGCTCGACTCCAGCGTGGCGCTGGTGCTGGACCAGCAGACCCAGGAGGTGCTGTTCAGCAAGAACGAGAAGGCCGTGCTGCCGATCGCATCGCTGACCAAGCTGATGACCGGCCTGGTGGTTGCCGATGCCCACCTCGACATGAACGAGGTCATCACCATCACCCAGGACGACGTGGACACCTACAAGGGCAGCCGCTCCCGCCTGGCGGTTGGCGCCCAGCTCACGCGCGGTGAACTGATGCTGCTGGCGCTCATGTCCAGCGAGAACCGCGCCGCCCATGCGCTGGGCCGCACCTTCCCCGGCGGCATGAACACCTTCGTCACGCTGATGAACGCCCGCGCCACCCAGCTGGGCATGATGGATTCCCGCTTCGTCGAGCCCACCGGGCTGATGAGCGCCAACCGCTCCAGCGCACGTGACCTGGCCAAGCTGGTCATGGCGGCCTACGAGCAGCCCATGCTGCGCGAGCTGTCCACCTCGCCCAACCACCAGGTCGATCTGGGCCAGCGCGTGCTGCAGTACAACAACAGCAACCGCCTGATCCGCAACCCCGAATGGGAGATCGGCCTGCAGAAGACCGGCTACATCTCCGAGGCCGGCCGCTGCCTCGTGATGCAGGCCAGCGTCGCGGGCCGCCAGCTGGTGATGGTGTTCCTCGATGCGCGCAACTCGAGTGCCCGCGTGGGCGACGCCGAGCGCGTGCGCCGCTGGCTGGAAGACCGCTTCGGCGGTGACACCCACCACCAGCCCCAGGCCAACCTGCCGCTGGTGCCGACGCCCCCCCGCATGTGACCGGCGGCACCGCGCCGCGCGGGGTTTTCAGCCCTGGCGGAGCGTGTTGCCCAGCGCCAGCGAGATCTGGCCCGCCGTGGCCTTGAGCTTGGGCAGCCAGCCTTCGTCCAGCCGGTCGGCCGGCGCCGAGATCGACAGCCCGGCCACCAGCTTGTTCTGGTCGTCGTAGATGCCGGCGGCCATGCAGCGCACGCCCAGTTCCAGCTCCTCGTTGTCGCGCGCCACGCCCAGCTGGCGGCACTGGTTCAGTTCGCGTTCCAGGGCCGGCAGCTGGGTGATGCTGTTGCGGGTGTTGCCCATCAGGCCGGTCCGCGTGGCGTAGGCCCGTACGCGCTGCACGTCGTCGGCGGCCAGGAACAGCTTGCCGGTGGAAGTGAGGTGCAGCGGCGCGCGCCCGCCGATGGCACGCACCACCTGCATGCCCGAGCGCTCGCTGTAGGCCCGTTCGACGTAGACGATCTCGTCACCCTGGCGCACGCTGAGGTTGACCGGCTGCTGGATCAGCTTGTGCAGCTCGCGCATGGGGCCCAGCGCGGTGTCGCGCACGCTCAGCCGCGCCTTCACCAGGTTGCCCAGCTCCAGCAGCCGCATGCCGAGGCGGTAGCTGCCGGCTTCAGGCCGGTCCACGAAACGGCCGATGGTCAGGTCGTTGAGGATGCGGTGGGCGGTGGAGGGGTGCAGGCCGGTCTTCTCGCTGATCTCCTTGAGCGAGATGGCTTCCTCGCGCGAGGCCAGCACCTCCAGCAGGTTGAACATGCGTTCGATCACCTGAACGCTGGGTTGGCTGGGCAGGGTGTCGTGTCGTTTGGTCATGGCAGCCGCAAAGTTGCCGTCATTTTACAAGATGAAATCCGATCGTGTTCAGTCGAAAAGCCCGCGGGTTCCTCCCAGGTGGGCGCCTTCCATTTCCAGCATCTGCAGTTTGGTGCGGGCGCCTCCGTGGGCGGAAAAGCCGCCCGATCGGCCGCCGGCGGCCAGCACGCGGTGGCAGGGAACGATGGGGGCGAAGGGGTTGAGGCCCAGAGCCTGGCCCACCGCGCGCGCCGCGCCCGGCTCGCCCAGGCGCGCGGCCACCTCGCCGTAGGTCAGCGTCTGGCCGGGCGGGATGGCGCGGGCGACCGCATAGACGCGTCGGTGGAAGTCCGACACGCCGTCCAGGTCAAGCTCGACCGAAGCCAGGTCGACGGCCTCGCCGCGCAACAGGGCGGCGATCCGCTGCTGCGCCACGCGCACCGGCGCGGGCGGGTGGTCTTCTTCGGGGGTGTCGGGAAAGCGGCGTCGCATGCGCGCGCGCGTCGCGGCGTCACCAGCTTCCGGCAACTGCACGCCGGTGATCGCACCAGTCGCATTCCAGGCGATGCCGCACGCGCCGATGGCGGTCGGGAACAGGCCGTAGCCGACGGATGCCATCGCGGCCCTCAGGTGCCGGGCTCCGTGCCGGGTTCCCAGCGGCCGTTGCGCAGCACTTCGTACGGGCCGAAACCGGCCTTGTAGCGCATCTTGTCGCTCTCGGCGATCCAGTAGCCCAGGTAGACGTGGGGCAGGCCCAGTGCCTGTGCCTGCCGTATCTGCCACAGCACGCTGTAGGTGCCGTAGCTGGCCTTTTCATCGGGTTCGTAGAAGGTATAGACGGCGGAGAGGCCGTCGGCCAGCACGTCGAGGATGCTGACCATCTTGAGCCGGGGCGCGCCGCCGTCGGCGGCGGGCTCGAAGAACTCGACCAGGCGCGAGTTGACCCGGCTCTGCAGCAGGAACTGGGTGTACTGGTCGATGCTGTCGTGGTCCATGCCGCCACCGGCGTG
>CAMLQP010000330.1 GCA_946482115.1 uncultured Comamonadaceae bacterium | reverse complement strand
GCGGCGCGGCCGATCATCCAGCCGCCGGTGACGAACACCACCAGCACCGCGACCACCACGGCGCGAAAGAAGCGCTGCAGCGCCGCATGCATCAGCGGGATGCGCTGTGGCGGCGGCAGCAACATCGCGGCCGGGCGCAGGAAAAAGGCGGCAAACACCATGCCGCCGACCCAGACGACGATGGACAGCACGTGCAGCAGTTTGAGGGTGGCGTAGAGCATGCGGCCATCATACGGACATCGGTCCCGCCGGCCCAGCCATCACCGCGACCGCTCGCCCGTCTCCGCTGCCGCGCTGGCCGACCGCAGCGCCAGTTCCTGCAGCCGGAACTCGCGGCAGTGCCCCTGCCCGCGCAGGTCCAGACGCAGCACCTGCATCTCGCCGACCGGGCGACCATCGGCGGCGCTCAACCGGTCCAGACCGCTGTGGTCTCCGACGTGCAGCCAACGCACGCTGTGGTCGCGGTGGAAACGCGGCTCGTTCGCCCCGCGCCAGAACAGCTGGACGGGCAGCGCGGCCGCCCCGTCCCCGCAGACCAGCCGCAGCGACAGACCACCGGCCCCCACCACCGGCTGGTGCAGGCGGAAGGTCATGGTGGCGGCCCCGGACGTGGTGCGGAAGCCACCGCCCGAGGCAACAGCCCGCTCCACCCCGCTCATCTCGACCAGTTCGGCCACATGCGAGACGCCTGTGGGTTCTCCGGCGGCAGCTCCGGGCCCGGGCGGGTACTGCAGAAAGCCGGCGAAGGAGGGCATGGTGAGCGCACGCTCGACCGCAGTCACGATCACCACATCGGGTCGGACCTCATCAATCAGCCGGATCAGCTGGCCGCCTTCCTTGTGTACGTCCCGCCAGTGCAGGGTCACCACTTCGGCGAATGTGCGGTGCATGAGGTCGTCCATGCCTTTTCCGAACGAATCGGCGATCCAGAGCACACGCCGCGCGTTGAGGGCCTGGTCGTGGTGGGTCTGGACGGGAAATGTCAGTGTCACCCGCGAGTCGGCGACGCGCGCCGGATCCAGCACGTCGCTGCTGGCATACCTGCGGTGAACACGCGCACCCATCGCTTCGGACACGGCGAGCACGGGCTCGGGTTCGGTCAGCCAGGGCCCCAGGCGCAAGGAGTCCGCCAGGTCGCCACCGGTTCGAGGTCTCAGTCTCGACAGTCGGCGCTCGTCCGCTGAAGGCCAGACCAGGTCGGGCAAGTCGGCCCTGAGCGACTGCTCCAGCACGACAAAGGCATGGGACGCGCCCAGGGTGTTCCAGTGGGTGTCGTGCCGATAGAACAGCGGACTTGGCGCCGTGGTCGCCGCGCGCCCCAGCACCCCGCGGGTGTCGACGAACAGGTCCGTCCCGGTGTGGGCCAGCAGTGTGTCGGCGACACCGGGCGCTGGCGGCGGCAAGGCCCATTGCGGCAGGTGCCCGGGGTACACCGACTCCTTGTCCGGCGCCACCAGGATGCGGAAAGCCTGGACCCCTCGGCTGCGCAGGTACGCGTCCCACCGCCGGGCGCCCTCCCCGTAGGACTGTCCCAGGCGGATGTCGCTGGCGCGGCCCGCGCGGCGGTGGGTGGTCAGCGACGCGCTCTGCTCGTCGCCCAGGTACAGCCAGCCGTCGCGACCGACCACCACCTGCCGGGGCGCGACGCTGATGCCAGCGCGGTACAGCACCGCGCTGGCGGCGCGCAGCAAGGGCTCCGACGAAAACCAGCGTTCGACGCTGCAGCAGGCCGCACCCGGCGGCGCCGTCACCAGCCACCCGTTGAGCAGCGGCAGCACCGCCAGGCCCAGCAGTGTGGCCAGCAGCATGCGAAGAGAACGGCGCCGGGGCAGCATCTAGAAGTTGAAGTAAAGGAAGACGGAACTGGTGCTCGCGAGGGTGGCCACCAGGGCGGCGACCAGGACCAGGGTGCCCACCACCAGCCTGGCATCGGACACCCCGGTGGTGGCCCAGCGGATCGCGTTGGGCCGGGGCAGGATACCGAAGGCCAGCGCGATCATCAGGAGCGCCGGCAGGTGCGCGACGACCTGTGCCGGCATGGTGCGCAGCAGCGCATCGCCCAGCCAGCCCGACCAGGCCAGGGCCTCGGTGGGCACGTCCGCCAGCGGCACGGCGCGCAGGGAAGAGAAGTCCACCATGCCGGCGAGCACGCGCCGGGCGCTGTCCCAGTCCTTGGCGCGGAAGAACACCCAGGCCACGTTGACGAACAGGAAGGTCAGGCCCCAGGCCAGCGCGCGCGGCATGCGCCAGCCCAGCCCACCCCAGAGCCGGTGCACCACCAGGGCCAGGCCGTGCAGCAGGCCCCAGATGACGAACATCCACGAGGCGCCGTGCCACAGGCCACCGAGCGCGAAGGTGATCACGAGGTTGAGGTGGGTCCGCCAGCGCCCGGCGCGGTTGCCGCCCAGCGGGATGTAGAGGTGGTCGCGCAGGAAGTGGCTGAGCGTGATGTGCCAGCGGCGCCAGAAGTCCTGGATGCTGGTGGCGCGGTAGGGCGAGTTGAAGTTGATCGGCAGCCAGATGTTGAACAGCAGGGCCACGCCCATGGCCATGTCGCAGTAGCCGCTGAAGTCGAAGTACAGCTGGAAGGTGTAGGACAGGCTGGCGACCCAGGCGCCGACCAGGTCCAGCGGCCCCGTGCCGTCAAAGCCGGCGTCGGCCCAGCCGGCGAACACGTCCGCGATCGCCACCTTCTTGAACAGCCCCAGCCCGAACAGCAGCACGCCCTTGACGAGGTTCGACTCGCGCGGCAGCCAGGTCCAGCGCGAATTGAACTGCGGCATGATCTGGCTGTGCTGCACGATCGGGCCCGCGATCAGGTGCGGAAAGAAGGTCACGAACAGCGCGTAGTTCAGCAGGTCGTAGTGCCCGGTTTCGCCGCGGTGGCTGTCCACGAGGTAGACGATCTGGGTGAAGGTGAAGAAGCTGATCGCCAGCGGCAGCACCACCGGGTCCATCTGCACCGGCAGGCCCCAGAGCCAGGCCAGGTTCTCGGTGATGAAGTGGATGTACTTGTAGTAGGCCAGCGCCAGCAGGTTGGCGGCGATGCCCGCGATCAGCCAGCGGCGCTTGTGCCGCAGGTCGCCCCCCGCCGGCCAGCGCGCCAGGCGCCGGCCCAGCAGGAAGTTCAGGCCGATGGACACCAGGATCAGCGGCAGGTGGACCCAGTTCCAGTAGGCGTAGAAGAACAGGCTGGCCAGCACCAGCCAGGCCTTGCCCAGCACCGTGCGGCGCGCGCGGTTGAGCTGGAAATACACCAGCAGCGTCACCGGCAGGAA
>CAMLQP010000329.1 GCA_946482115.1 uncultured Comamonadaceae bacterium | reverse complement strand
TCAAGGTCGCGGGCAACATCTACAGCCGCATCATGAACCCCACCAACGGGGTGCTCGAAGCGCGCATCGCGGCGCTCGAAGGCGGCATCGGCGCGCTGGCTGTGGCCTCGGGCATGGCGGCCATCACCTACGCCATCCAGACCATCGCCGAGGCTGGCGACAACATCGTCTCGGCCTCCACGCTCTACGGCGGCACCTACAACCTGTTCGCCCACACCTTCCCGCAGCAGGGCATCACGGTGCGCTTTGCCGACCCGCGCGACCCGGCCGCCTTTGCCGCGTTGATCGACGAACGCACCAAGGCCATCTACTGCGAGTCGGTGGGCAACCCGCTGGGCAACGTGACCGACATCGGCGCACTGGCGAAGGTGGCGCACGCCGCCGGCGTGCCGCTGATCGTGGACAACACCGTGCCCAGCCCTTACCTGTGCCGCCCGTTCGAGCACGGCGCCGACATCGTGGTGCACTCGCTGACCAAGTACCTCGGCGGCCACGGCACCAGCATCGGGGGCGCCATCGTGGACTCGGGCAAGTTCCCTTGGGCCGAACACAAGGCGCGCTTCAAGCGCCTGAACGAGCCCGACGTGAGTTACCACGGGGTGGTCTACACCGAGGCTCTCGGCCCGGCCGCCTACATCGCCCGAGCCCGCGTGGTGCCGCTGCGCAACATGGGCGCGGCACTCTCGCCGATGAACGCCTTTCAGATCCTGCAGGGCATCGAGACCCTGGCGCTGCGCATGGACCGCATTTGCGAGAACGCGGTGAAGGTGGCGCAGCACCTGCAGAACCACGCCAAGGTGGGCTGGGTCAACTACGCCGGCCTGCCCGACCACCAGGACCACGGGCTGGTGAAGCAGTACATGGGCGGCCGCGCGTCCGGCATCATCAGCTTCGGCCTGAAGTCCGACGACGCCATTGCGGCCGGCGCGCGTTTCCAGGACGCGTTGCAGCTGTTCACCCGTCTGGTGAACATTGGCGACGCCAAGTCGCTGGCTTGCCACCCGGCCTCGACCACGCACCGCCAGCTCAACCCCGACGAGCTGAAGAAGGCTGGCGTCAGCACCGACATGGTCCGCCTCTCGATCGGCATCGAGCACATCGACGACCTGATCGCCGATCTGGAGCAGGCGCTGGCGAAGGTGTGAGGCGCGACGCCCGATGCGCTCGCTGAAGGTGGTGCTGGTGTGGGTGCTGTCGGCTCTGGCGCTGCTCTACCTGGCGGGGTGTGGCGTGTTGTACGTGTGGCAGCGCTCCTTGCTGTACCACCCGCAGCCGGCGCGGCAGTCGGGCGAGTCGCTGATGCTGCCGGTGGACGGCGCCACTCTGCAGATCAGCGTGCGGTCGCGCCCCGGCGCGCCCGCCCTCCTGTACTTCGGTGGCAACGCCGAGGATGTGTCGGCCACCATGCCCCAGCTCGCGCGCCTGTTCCCCGACCATGCGCTGTACGGCATGCACTACCGGGGGTTCGGGCGCAGCACGGGCGAGCCCACCGAGCAGGCCTTGCACGCCGATGCCCGCGCGCTGTACGAACATGCGCGGCACGCGCACTCGGAGATCAAGGTGGTGGGACGCAGCCTGGGCACGGGCGTGGCCATTCGCCTCGCCAGCGAGAGGGCGGTGACCAGGCTGGTGTTGATCACGCCCTACGACAGCATCGAAAACGTGGCGGGCGAGCAGTTTTCCTGGTGGCCCGTGCGCTGGCTGATTCGGGACCGTTTCGACTCGGCGGTCCTTGCGGGGCGCATCGGCGTGCCGACGACCCTGATCGCGGCCGAGAACGACACCCTGATCCGTCCGGCGCGCACCGCCGCGCTGATGGCCCGGTTCCGGCCTGGTGTGGCGCATCTGGTGAACATCCCGGGTGTGGGCCACAACGACATCGGCGCCAGCCCTCTCTACACGCGGGCACTGGTCGACGCCGCACGCTGAGCGCGGATGCCGCGCCAAACGCGTCCCCTGGACCCGGCCCTGGCGCCGATTTGATCTGGGTCAACCACCTGCGCGGAAGCGGGGTCCTGCCGGCGTCGGTGTCCCATTCCATTGACCTGACTCAATCGACAGAACGGTGCGGGCGACTCCAATCCCCGCGCGGGGATGTTCCCGTGACGAGGAAGAAGTTGATCATGTCGAAGAAGCACATCATTGCCATCGCCGCCCTCTCCACCCTGGTGGCCGCTCCCGTGCTGGCCCAGGACCTCAAGGCCGGCGATCTGCTGGTCCGCGCCCGCGCCGTTCACCTGAACAGTGCCAACAAGGACAGCACCGGTCTGGACCTGTCCGTCAACAACAAGTGGTTGCCGGAAGTGGACTTCACCTATTTCCTGAGTCCCAACCTGGCCACCGAGCTGATCCTGACCGTGCCGCAGAAGCACACGCTGTCCGCCGGCAGCGCCGAGATCGGCACCCTGAAACACCTGCCGCCCACCCTGAGCCTTCAGTACCACTTCCCGGCTGGCCCGGTCAAACCTTATGTGGGCGCTGGCCTGAACTACACCCGCTTCAGCTCGGTGAAGCTGCCGGCGGGCGTGGACATCAAGCGCAACAGCGTGGGTGCGTCGCTGCAGGCGGGCATCGACATCCCGGTGGGCAAGGACCTGTACCTCAACCTCGACGTGAAGAAGGTCTACATCGGCACCAAAGTGTCGGCCGGTGGCAAGGAGATCGGCAAGTTCAAGGTCGATCCGGTGCTGGTGGGCGTGGGCCTGGGCTGGAAGTTCTGATTCAGCGCTCGTCATAGCTGACCACCAGCGTGCTGGTGGTCGGCCGTGCCTGGCAGGACAGCACGAAACCCTTCTCGGTTTCCCAGGGTTCGAGCGTGAAGTTCTTGTCCATGGTCACCGCGCCTTCCATCACCTTGGCGCGGCAGGTGCAGCACACGCCGCCCCGGCAGGACCAGGGCAGATCCAGCCCGGCGTTGAGAGCGACGTCCAGCACGTGCTCGTCCTTGCCCATGCGCAGCTGGTGCGGCTTGCCGTCTAGCACCACGGTCAACGCCACCTCGCCATCGGTGCGCACGGCCGGATGACCGAGCACGGCGGCTTGGCGCTGGCCGACGGGCAATGCCTCCAGCGTCGGTGATGTGAACCGTTCGGTGTGGATGCGGTCGGGTCGCACACCAGCATCCAGCAGCGCTTTCTCGGTGGCTTCGATCATGGCCTCGGGGCCGCACACAAACACCTCGTCCATGCTGCCCACCGGCAGCAAGGCGGCGATGATCTCGCGCACCTTGTTGCCGTCGATGCGGCCTTCGAGCAGGGGCACTTCCTGCGCCTGGCGCGAGAGCACGT
>CAMLQP010000328.1 GCA_946482115.1 uncultured Comamonadaceae bacterium | reverse complement strand
ATCTGGTCCAGCGCCAGCAGGCTGAAGTTGCAGGTCATGATCTCGACGATCGGGCGCAGCCCGCCCAGCGCAGCCCCCACGCCTGCGCCCACAAACCCGTTCTCGGCCAGTGGCGTGTCAACGATCCTGCTGGGCCCGAACTCCTCCAGCAACCCTTTGGTGACGGCGTAACAGCCGCCGTACTTGCCCACGTCCTCGCCCATCACGAAGGTGCGGGGGTCCGCCAGCAAGGCGTCGCGGATGGCTTGCCTGCAGGCCTCGCGGTAGGTCATCTTCATGCGCTGGCCCCTCCTGTTTGCTCCTGCACCACGGCGTCCATCAACACGAAGCGCTCCAGATCGGCCACGGGCTCCAGCGTTGCGGCTTCGGCAAAGGCTACGGCGGCATCGATTTCCGCCGCCACCCCCGCCTGGATGGCCTGGATGTCTTGTGCAGTGGCCAGGTGGTTGGCCTGCATCCAGGCCTGCAGGCGCTCGATGGGGTCGCGTTCGCGCCAGGCCTGCACCTCGTCGCGCGTGCGGTAGGCCTGGGCGTCGAACATGGAATGCGCACGGAAGCGGTAGGTGCGGCACTCCAGAAAATACGGCCCCTGCCCGGCCCGCACATGCTCCACCGCCCGGTGTGCCGCAGCCTCCACCTGCACCGGGTCCATGCCATCCACCTGCGCAGCGGGCACGCGGTAGGCCTGCGCCTTGCGGAACACCTCGGTTTCGGACTCGGCATCGGCCAGGGGAACGCCCATGGCGTAGAGGTTGTTTTCGCAGACAAAGAGCACCGGCAGCTTCCATATGGCGGCCAGATTCATGCTCTCGTGGAAGGCCCCTTCGGTGACCGCCCCCTCGCCAAAGAAGCAGGCCGTGATGGCCCCTGGACGCAGGCGCTGGTCGGCCAGGGCAATGCCCACTGCCAGGGGCAGCCCGCCCCCCACGATGGCGTTGCCGCCAAAGAACCGGCGTTCGGCGTCGAACAGGTGCATGGAACCCCCTCGGCCCCTGCTGCAGCCCTCTGCCTTGCCCAGCATCTCGGCCATCACGGCGTTCATGGGCACACCGCGCGCCAGGGCCTGGCCATGTTCGCGGTAGGTGGCCACCACCGCGTCGCGAGGCTCCAACGTCCCCATCACACCCACCGCCACGGCCTCTTCGCCGTCGTACAGGTGCAAAAAGCCGCGAATCTTTTGTGCCTGGTACAACTCCACGCAACGCGCCTCGAACTGGCGGATGCGCAGCATCTGCCGGTACAGCCCGTGCAGGTGCGCACGGTCCAGGTGAATCTTCTCGGTCATGGCTCGGCCCTCACCTTTCGTCACTTTCCAGGGTGGACAGGTCGCCTTCCGGCAATCCCAGTTCGCGCGCCTTTAACAGGCGGCGCATGATCTTGCCGCTGCGCGTCTTGGGCAGGTTCTGGCGGAAGTCGATCTCCTTGGGCGCCACAGCTGCCCCCAACCGCTGGCGAGCGTGCCCCAGCAATTCGCGGCGCAGCGCCTCGCTGGGCTCGAACCCCGGCTTGAGCGCCACGAAGGCCTTGACCACCTCGCCCACCACCGGGTCGGGCTTGCCTATCACACCCACCTCGGCCACGGCAGGGTGTTCCATCAGCGTGCTTTCCACCTCGAACGGCCCGATCAGGTGCCCGGCGGACTTGATCACGTCGTCCGCCCGGCCGACGAACCAGTAGTAGCCGTCGGCGTCGCGGCGGGCCAGATCACCCGTCAGATACCAGCCCTCGGCGAAGCACTTTCGGTAGCGTTCCTCCTCGTGGAGGTAGCCGCGCATCATCGACGGCCATGGTGCACGCAGCGCCAGTTCGCCATCCTGACCGGGTTCATCGATCACCTGCACGCCCGTTTCGGTGCGCCGCACAATGGCCGCCGTGATGCCCGGCAAGGGTTTGCCCATGGAGCCGGGCTTGATGTCCATGGCGGCGTAGTTGGCAATCATGATGCCGCCTGTTTCGGTCTGCCACCAGTTGTCGTGGAATGGCAGGCCGAAGGCCTCCAATCCCCACACCACCCCCTCCGGGTTGAGCGGCTCGCCCACGCTGGCCATGAAGCGCAGGGCAGACAGGTTGCGCCCTTTCAAGGCGTCGCTGCCCAGCTTCATCATCATGCGGATGGCCGTGGGAGCGGTGTACCAGACGCTCACCCGCTCGCGTTCCAGCACGTCGTACCAGGTCTGGGCGTCGAATTCCGCCTCCACCACCACGTTGGTCACGCCATTGCACAGGGGCGCCAGAATGCCGTAGCTGGTGCCAGTGATCCACCCCGGGTCTGCGGTGCACCAGAAGATGTCGTCGTCGTGCAGGTCCAGCGCGTAACGGCCCGTCACCATGTGGGCCAGCACGGCCCCGTGCACGTGCACCGCCCCCTTGGGCCGCCCCGTGGTGCCGCTGGTGAAATGCAGCAGCGCCATGTCGTCCGGCGAGGTGGGACCAATGGTGTAGCTGTCCGGCTCGCCCTCCACCACATCAGCCCAGGCGAGCACACTGTCACCGGCGTCCGCAGGCGCGTCGCCCACGACGATGACGTGGCGCAAACCCGGCAGGCGCTCGCGCAACCCGCGCACCTTGCGCTGGTACAGCTCGGGTGTGGTCACCAGCACACGGGCGTCCCCCATCTCGCAACGGGTGGCAATGGGCTCCGGGCCAAAGGCCGAGAACAGCGGCGTCACCACGCAACGCGCCTTCAAGGCCCCCAGCACCGCCACGTAAAGCTCGGGCAGGCGCCCCATCAGCACAAATACACGGTCGCCGGGTTTGAGCCCCAGGTGTTCCAAGGCGTGGGCAAAACGTGATGTCTGCCCAGCCAAATCCCGGTAGCTCAATTCCCGGCGCTGGCCACCCTTGCCAATCCAGCGTATCGCGGTCTTGTCGCCACGGCCGTGCAGGACATGCCGGTCAACCGCTTCGTGGGCCATGTTCAGGCCTGGGTTCTGAGGGAGGCCATCCAGCATCTTGGTGGCGTCTTCCCAGGAAAAAGTGGCAGAGATGCTCTCCAGACTGGGTAAATTCGGCGTCACCCGCAATTCAGCCAGTGATTTGACAATCCGGTGCTCATAGCCTGTCTCCATGCGTCACCTCCAAGCATCCGCGTACATGGCATACATCATCATCCGCAGCCCGGCGGATGCGTGTCTTGATCAACATCAAGTCAAGGATGGGAAGACATGGCAAACCTGGACAGCCACAGAACCGCCTCGGCGTTGGAAGGCGAATAACAGCGGTCCGCCGCCTCCTGCCAGGGCAGCCAGGCAAAAGCGGTGTGCTCACGCGGGCTCAAGACCACATTCGTGATCT
>CAMLQP010000327.1 GCA_946482115.1 uncultured Comamonadaceae bacterium | reverse complement strand
ATCACCCACAGCTACCCGCACTGCTGGCGCCACAAGACGCCGGTGATCTACCGCGCCGCCGCGCAGTGGTTCGTGCGCATGGACGAGGGCGAAGGCGTGTTCACGAAGGACAAGGCGCCCAAGACCC
This sequence comes from uncultured Comamonadaceae bacterium, assembly GCA_946482115.1. The sequence goes on along the minus strand of CAMLQP010000327.1, from coordinate 3,181 downwards.
TGCGCCAGCTGGCGCTGGACGCGATCGACCACACCAGCTTCTATCCCGAGAACGGCAAGACCCGCCTGCGCGACATGATCGCCAACCGGCCCGACTGGTGCATCTCGCGCCAGCGCAGCTGGGGTGTGCCCGTGCCGTTCTTCCTGCACAAGGATTCGGGTGAGCTGCACCCGCGGACGATGGAGATCCTGGACCAGGCGGCCGACATCGTGGAAAAGGGCGGCATCGAGGCCTGGAGCCGCGTGACGGCCGAAGATATCCTGGGCACCGAAGACGCTCCGCACTACACCAAGAGCACCGACATCCTGGAAGTGTGGTTCGACTCCGGCTCCACCTTCAGCCACGTGCTGCGCGGCACGCACCCCAACGTGCACCACGACACCGGCCCCGAGGCCGACCTGTACCTGGAAGGCCACGACCAGCACCGCGGCTGGTTCCACAGCTCGCTGCTGCTGGCCAGCGCCATCTACGGCCGCGCGCCCTACAAGGGCCTGCTGACCCACGGCTTCACCGTGGACAGCCAGGGCCGCAAGATGAGCAAGTCGCTGGGCAACGGCATCGATCCGCAGGACATCACCCAGAAACTGGGTGCCGAGATCATCCGCCTGTGGGTGGCGGCCTCCGACTACTCGGGCGACATCGCGGGCGACGACAAGATCCTCGCGCGGGTGGTGGACGCCTACCGCCGCATCCGCAACACGCTTCGTTTCCTGCTGGCCAACACCAGCGACTTCGACCCCGCGAAAGACGCGGTGCCCGCCGACCAGCTGTTCGAGATCGACCGCTACGCGCTGGCGCGCGCCGCGCAATTCCAGGCCGAGGTGCTGGCCCATTACAAGGTGTACGAATTCCACCCGGTGGTGGCCAAGCTGCAGCTCTACTGCTCGGAAGACCTGGGCGGCTTCTACCTTGACGTGCTCAAGGACCGCCTCTACACCACCGCGCCCAAGAGCCTGGCGCGGCGCAGCGCCCAGACCGCGCTGTGGCAGATCACCCAGGCCATGCTGCGCTGGATGGCGCCGTTTCTCAGCTTCACCGCCGAGGAGGCCTGGAAGCTGGTGGGCACGTCCGAGTCCATCTTCATGGAGACCTACTCGAAGCTGGCCGCATCCGACGACGGCCTGCTGGGCAAGTGGAGCCGCGTGCGCGAGATCCGGGACGCCGTCAACAAGGCCATCGAGGACCTGCGCGCCGCCGGTCAGGTGGGCTCGTCGCTGCAGGCCGAGGTCACGCTGACTGTCAACGCCGACGACCACGCGCTGCTGAGCGCCCTGGGTGACGACCTGAAATTCGTGTTCATCACTTCGGCCGCACGGCTGGTGGCGGGCAGCGAACTGGCCATCGCGGTCACGCCCTCGGCCCACGCCAAGTGCGAGCGCTGCTGGCACTACCGCGAAGAGGTGGGCAGCGACACCGCCCACCCCACGCTGTGCGGCCGCTGCACCAGCAACCTGTTCGGCGCGGGCGAAACCCGCTCGGTGGCCTGATGGCGCGCGCGGGCAGGGGCGGCAACGCGGGCATGCTGCAATGGCTCGGGCTGGCGTTCGCCATCCTGCTGATCGACCAGTTCACCAAGGTGCTGATCCTGGGCTACTACCGCCTGGGCGATACCACCTACGTCACGTCGTTCTTCAACATCGTGCGGGTCCACAACCCGGGCGCGGCCTTCTCCTTCCTGGCCGGGGCGGGGGGCTGGCAGCGCTGGTTCTTCACCGTGCTGGGCCTGGGCGCGGCGGCCTTCATCATCTGGATGCTGCGCAGCCATGGTGGGCAAAAGCTGTTCGCCTTCGCGCTGTCGTGCATCCTGGGCGGCGCCCTGGGCAACGTGCTGGACCGCCTGATCCACGGCTACGTGGTGGACATGCTGGATTTCCACTGGGGCCGCTGGCATTTCCCGGCCTTCAACCTGGCCGACAGCGCGATCACGCTGGGTGCGATCTGCCTGATCGTCGACGAACTCCGACGCGTGCGCCGCACCGGCTGAAGGGGCTTGTGGGTGAGCGTATAGTCACACGCTTGTCACAATGAAACATCTGCTAAACCTTCTCGCGGCGATCGCGCTGCTGGTCTGGGGCACCCACATGGTGCGAACGGGCGTGCTGCGTGTCTTTGGCAGCAACCTCAGGCAGTTTCTGTCGGTCAGCATGGGCAACCGTTTCAGCGCCATGCTTTCGGGCCTGGGTGTCACGGCCCTGGTGCAGTCCAGCACCGCCACAGCGCTCATCACCGCCGCTTTCGTAGGTCAGGGGCTGATCGCGCTGCCGTCCGCCCTGGCCGTGATGCTGGGCGCCGACATGGGCACCGCGCTGATGGCGGTCGTGTTCTCGCTCGATCTCTCCTGGCTGTCGCCGCTGTGCATCTTCCTCGGAGTCACGCTGTTCATCGCCCGCCAGGGCACGGTGGTGGGCGATGTCGGCCGGGTGCTGGTCGGCCTGGGCCTGATGCTGCTGGCCCTGCAGCTGGTGACGCAGGCCACCACCACCCTGACGCGCAACCCGGCGGTGCAGCTGATGCTGGAACAGCTGGCCAGCGACCGTTTCCTGGAAATCCTCGTGGGCGCGGTGCTGGTGGTGGTGTCGTATTCCAGCCTGGCGGTGGTGCTGCTCACGGCCACGCTGGCGCTGCACGTGATCACCGTGGACGTGGCCCTGGGCCTGGTGCTGGGCGCCAACCTGGGCAGCGGCCTGCTGGCGGTGCTGACCACGCTGCGTTCCAACGTGGCCACGCGCCAGGTGCCGCTGGGCAACCTCTGTTTCAAGCTGCTGGGCGTGCTGGTGGCGGTGCCGCTGGTGCCGTACTGGCTGCAGTTCGCCCGTACCTACGTGCAGGACCCGGCGGCCCTCACGGTGCTGTTCCACCTGAGTTTCAACATCCTGGTGGCGGTGGTCTTCATCGGCCTCACCCAGACCGTGGCCGGCTGGGTGGAGAAGCTCATGCCGCGCAACACCGCCTCGCCGCTGGACCGGCCCAACCACCTCGATCCCTCGGCGCTGTCCACGCCCTCGCTGGCGATCTCGTGCGCGGCGCGCGAGGCCATGCACCAGGCCGACATCGTGGAAACCATGCTGCGCGGCGTGCTCACGGTCATCAAGACCAACGACCTCAAGCTGGCCGAGGAACTGCGCAAGATGGACGACACGGTGGACAGCCTGTACTCGGCCATCAAGTACTACCTGACCAA
>CAMLQP010000326.1 GCA_946482115.1 uncultured Comamonadaceae bacterium | reverse complement strand
GGCGCACCTTGCACAACCCGCGTCAGGAAGCGGGTCGGCCCTGGCCCTGGCGGTGCTTGCGCGCGCGCCCCGCCAGCAGCCGGTCAAACCAGGCGTTCGGCAACAGCCGCAACAGCTTGGCCACCACCCCCATCTGCCAGGGGATCACGCGGTAGCTGCTGCCCGCCTCGATGGCGGCGAAGGCCCGGTCGGCAAACACCTCGGGGCTGAGCAGAAACGGCATCGCGTACCGGTTCTCGCGGGTCAGCGGCGTGTCCACGTAGCCCGGCAGCAAGGTCACCACCCGCACCCCACTGCCCCGCAGCTCACCGCGCAGGCTTTCGCAATAGGCCACCACGGCGGCCTTGCTGGCGCAGTAGGCCCCGTGCCCCGGCAGGCCCCGGATCGCCGCCACGCTGGCGATGCCGACCAGCCGCCCGCTGCCGCGCGCGCGCATGGCCGCCACGAAGGGATGGAAGGTGGCGGCCATCCCGGTGTTGTTGGTGGCGAAGGTGCGCGCCATCACCGCCAGGTCGTCGCGCTCGGCCGTGTCCATGCCGATGCTGATGCCGGCGTTGGCCACGACCACCTCGGGCACGCCCTGCTGCTCAAGACAGGTCAGGCCAGCCTGCACGATGCCATCGATGTCGGCCACATCGGCGCGGTAGACGCGGCACCGCTGGGCATCCCAGCCCTGCGCATCCACCCAGGCCTGCAACTCCTCGCTGCGCCGGGCCACCAGTGCCAGCCGGTAGCCGGCGCTGGCACAGCGCAACGCAAGCGCCTGACCGATGCCGCTGGAAGCGCCGGTGATGAAGGCCAGCGGCGCGCTGGTGGCCGGCGCGCCGCTCATGGGCGGGGGGCGAACAGGGCGCGCACGTGGCCGGTGAGCACCGCCACACGGGCGTCGCCCGAATAGTCGAGGTTGTCGGCCGTGATCTGGTCCTGATCGCGCACCAGCAGCACGGGCTGGTCGGACATGATGTGCTCCGGCTCGGTGCTCACACGCAGGTACTCGCCGTGGAACTCCAGCCGCGGCAGCGGTTCCCCGTTGGCGCCTTGGCCGGCCTGACGGACCACGGCGGCGTTGCCCTCGAGAACGAACACGGTGCCTTCGTCGTTGCTGGTGATCTGCCGGGCCGTGGCGGTGGAGAGTTGGCGCTGCTGCCCGAAGGAGCGCACGCGGGCCGCATCCACCACCAGGGTGCCCACGTCGGGATGGTGCCGCGCCGCTGTGCCGTAGAGCTCGGTCTTCAGCGCTCCGCTCGGCTCGAACACCTTGACCGAAAAGCGCTGCATGAAATAGTCGGGCTCGTGAGTCACCTCGGGCTTGGGCCCGGGTTCTTCGGGAATCGGGGTCGCCCGCAACAGCCAGTACGAGGCGAGCGCCAGCAGCATCATGAGCAGCACGGGCAGGTAGATGGACATCTGGTCCCACCAGCGCGAGAAACTGTGGCGGCCCGGGGACGCCCCCGGCAAGGCTGCAGTGTTCATCGCGCCGCCGCCTCCAGCTCCGCCGCATAGGCCCCGCGCGCCACCAGCAACAGGTCGCACAGTTCGCGCACAGCGCCGGCGCCGGGCAGGCGCTGCGTCACATGGTGGGCCAGCGCCAGCACCTCGGGATGGGCGGTCGGCGGGACGCAGGCGAAGGCCACGCGGCGCAGCATGGGCAGGTCCGGCCAGTCGTCTCCCATGGCGGCGGCGGCCGGCCAGTCCAGGCCCAGCTCGGCCAGGATGGCTTCGGCGGCGGGGCGCTTGTCTTCGGTGCCAAAGCGCGTGTGGCGCACGCCCAGCGCAGACAGCCGGGCCCGCAGTGCGAGGGAATCGCGGCCGCTGACCACGGCCGGCGTGATGCCCGCGCGCTGCAGCAGCTTGATGCCGTGGCCATCGAGCGTGTGAAAGCGCTTGAGCGCTTCGCCCGACTCGCCGAAATACAGGCCGCCGTCGGTGAGCACCCCGTCGACATCGAAGAACACCACGCGCACCGGCTGCGCCCGCAGCAGCAGTTCGGGATCGAAGTTCAGCACGGGGCGCAGGGGCGGCAGGTTCACGGACATCCGGCAATCCTAACGGGTGGTCGGCTCAGATGACTTTCGCCCGCATCAGGTCGTTGCTGTTGAGGGCGCCCACCAGGGCGCCGGTGTCGTCGACCACCAGCACGCTGGTGATGCGGCTGGCTTCCATCAGGTCGGCCGCCTCGACGGCCAGGGCGTCGGCGCGCACGGTGCGCGGATTGGCGTGCATCACGTCCCCGGCGCTCAGCGCCCGCAGGTCGGTGCTGTTGCCAGAGCGCTCGATGACGCGCCGCAGATCGCCGTCGGTGAAGATGCCCAGCACCCGCCCGGCGCCGTCGACCACCGCGCTCATGCCCAGCCCCTTGGCGCTCATCTCGCGCATCAGCCCCATCAGTGGCACATCGGTGGTCACACGCGGTACGTCGTCGCCGCTGCGCATCACGTCGCTGACATGGGTCAGCAGCTTGCGACCCAGCGCACCTCCCGGGTGGGACCGGGCGAAGTCGTCGGCCCTGAAGCCCCGGGCGTCCAGCAGCGCCACCGCCAGGGCATCGCCGAGCGCCAGCTGCGCGGTGGTGCTGGCCGTGGGCGCGAGGTTGTGCGGGCAGGCTTCCCGCGCGACAGCGGTGTCCAGCACCACATCGGCATGGCGCGCCAGGGTCGAGTCCAGCCGGCCGGTGAAGGCGATCAGGGGCACGCCCATGCGCTTGATCAGCGGCAGGATGGCCGACAGCTCGTCGCTCTCGCCGCTGTTGCTGATGCCCAGCACCACGTCGGCGGGCGTGATCATGCCCAGGTCACCGTGGCTGGCTTCGGCCGGGTGCACGAACATGGCGGGTGTGCCGGTCGACGCCAGGGTGGCGGCGAGCTTGCGGCCGATGTGACCGCTCTTGCCCATGCCGGTGACCACCACGCGGCCGGTGCAGGCCAGCAGGCAGCGCACCGCATCGGCAAAGCGCTCGTCCAGCCGACCGGCCAACGCCGTCACGGCCTCGGCCTCGATCTGAAGGGTCTCGCGCGCCATCGCCAGCAGGCGTGTGGCTTCTGGGGGAAGGGCCGTGCTCATGAACGAATTATCGCGTGGGGCACCCATTACCATCAGGGAGCATGAATTCACTGGACATCACCCTGCTGTACCTGCTGGCGGCTGTGCTGGGCGTGGTCGGCTGTCGCATGCTCCGGTTGCCGCCCATGCTGGGCTACCTGGTGGTCGGCGTGGTGATCGGTCCGAACGCGCTGGCACTGGCCCAGAATTCGCAGGGTCTGCGCTACCTGGCCGAGTTCGGCGTGGTGTTCCTGATGTTCGTGATCGGGCTGG
>CAMLQP010000325.1 GCA_946482115.1 uncultured Comamonadaceae bacterium | reverse complement strand
CCAAGGGCGAGGTGATTTCGCTGGGCCGCGTCGGCAAGGCCACGCTGGACGAGAACGGCGAAGCCGCAATGGCCGAGCCCTTCACCTACGACGCGACCAACGTGGACAAATTCGCCAAGATCTTCTGATCGTCCGAAGGACCTTGCACCGTGCGACTGGTGGCCATGACCTCTGAGAATCCCTCCGCCTGGCTCCGGCTGCAAGGCATCCACAAACGCTTCGGCCCGACCCACGCCCTGCGGGGCGTGGACCTCGAACTGGTGCCGGGCGAGGTGCTGGCCCTCATCGGCGAGAACGGCGCTGGCAAGTCCACGCTGGTCAAGCTCCTGACCGGCGTGTACCCGGTCGACGAAGGGCAGATCCTGCTCGGTGGCGAGTCGGTGCGCTTCGGCCGCGCGCAGGACGCGCAGGCGGCCGGCATCGTCGCGGTGCACCAGGAAACCGTGATGTTCGAGGAGCTGTCCGCGGCCGAGAACATCTTCATCGGCCGCCAGCCCATGCGCCGTCTCGGCCCGCTGTCGGTCATCGACTGGGCGCGCATGAACACCGAAGCGCAGGCCGTGCTCGACCAGGTGGGCGCCGGCTTTGCCGCCACCACACCGGTCAAGCAGCTGAGCCTGGCCCAGCGCCACCTGATCGAGATCGCCCGCGCGCTGTCGCAGAAAGCGCGTGTGGTGATCCTGGACGAACCGACCGCCGCGCTCTCGCAGGCCGAGATCCGCGACTTCTACGGCCTGGTGCGCGGCCTGAAGGCGCAGGGCGTCGCGGTGCTGTTCATCACCCACAAGTTCGACGAAATCTTCGCCGTCGCCGACCGCTACGTGGTGCTGCGCGACGGCGCCTCGGTCGGCCACGGCCGCATCGCCGACGCGAAAGAAAACGAGCTGGTCCGCCTGATGGCGGGCCGCGAGATCGAGAAGATCTACCCCCACATCCCGCGCCAGGCGGGCGAGGTGGTGCTGGAGGTGCAGAACCTCTCGCACCCGACCGAATTCGACAGCCTGAACTTCTCGCTGCGAGCCGGCGAGATCCTGGGCTTCTACGGCCTGGTCGGCGCCGGCCGCAGCGAGGCCATGCTCGCGCTCATGGGCCTGAACCCGCAGGCGCGTGGCGACATCCGCGTCGGTGGTCAGGCGCTGAAGGTGCGCGAGCCGGCCGATGCGATTGCCGCCGGCCTGGCCTACGTGCCCGAAGAGCGCCAGCGCCAGGGCGGCATCCTGGACTTTTCGGTGCGCCACAACATCACGCTCGCCGGCCTGGCCGGCCCGGTCACCAACGCCGCGTCGCTCGCGCGTGGACCCTGGTTGTCCCGGGCCCGCGAGTCCGCGCTGGCCGAGTCCATGATCGCGCGCCTGCGCATCAAGACCGAGAGCCAGGACACGCCGCTGTCGGGCCTGTCGGGCGGCAACCAGCAGAAGGTGGTGATCGCCAAGTGGCTGGGGCTGAACCCGCGCATCGTGATCCTGGACGAGCCCACCAAGGGCATCGACGTGGGCGCCAAGCAGGCCGTGTACCAGCTGATCGCCGAGATGGTGGCGCAGGGCCTGGCGGTGATCCTGGTTTCCAGCGAGCTGCCCGAGGTGATGCACCTGGCGCACCGCACCGTGGTCATGCGCCGGGGCCGCATGGTCGCCACCTACGAACAGGGCCAGGCCGACGCCGAAACCATCGTCGCCGCGGCCTCGGGCATCGAGCCCGAGGCGCTCCACCAACACGTACTGGAGATGGCCGCATGAGCCTGTCTTCCCATTTCCATACGCGCCGCCGCGAGTGGCTGCTCGCGGCCATCATCGTCCTCATCGTGCTCGCCGTCGGCTGGCGCGCGCCGGTGTTCCTGAGCTGGCGCAACGTGCTCGACATCGGCAACGATTCGGCCATCCTCGTGATCCTGGTCATGGGCCAGATGCTGGTGTTGCTCACGCGCGGCGTCGACCTCTCGGTCGCGTCCAACCTGGCGCTCACCGGCATGCTCTGCGCGCTGGCCGCGCGCGCCTGGCCGGGCATGCCGCTGCCGGCGCTGCTGCTCATGGCCTGCGTGGTGGGCGCGCTGCTGGGCGCCGTCAACGGCTGGCTGATCATGCGGTTCTCGCTGCCGCCCATCGTGGTCACGCTGGGCACGCTCTCGGCCTACCGCGGCGCCATCTTCGTGGCGAGTGACGGTGCCTGGATTTCCGACCACGAGATCCACCCGCTCATCAAGGGCCTGCCGCGCGAGACCTGGCTGGGCCTGCCGGCGCTGATCTGGTTCGCCTTCGCCGTCGCGTTGGCCACCGCCTGGCTGCTGCGCTGGCGCCGCGAAGGGCGCGAGCTCTACGCCTACGGCGGCAACCCGCACGCCGCGCTGTACGCCGGCATCCCGGTGCGCCAGCGCCTGGTCATGGCCTACACGCTCTCGGGTCTGCTGGCCGGCCTCGCGGGCCTGCTGTGGGTGGGGCGTTATTCGATTGCCTTCACCGAACTCGCCTCGGGCTACGAGCTGACCGTGATCGCCGCCTGCGTGATCGGCGGCGTCAGCATCGGCGGCGGTGTCGGCACGATTGCCGGCGCGCTGCTGGGTGTGCTGTTCATCGGCGTGGTCAACGGCGCGCTGCCGGTGATCCAGGTCTCGCCGTTCTGGCAGCAGGCCATTGCCGGCGCGGTCATCCTGGTCTCGGTCGTGCTCAACGCCCGCGCCGACCGCACGCAGGGCCGTCAGATTCTCGACAAGGGCCAACCTCAAGGAGCGGCCGCATGAAGGCACTCGACACCTGGGAGCGCATCCTGATTGCGCTGATCGTGCTGGTCTACCTGGGCTTCGGCCTGGGCATCGAGGGCTTCTTCACGCCCTACGCGCTGGCGGACAGCACCTACAACTTCTCCGAGAAGGCGCTGATCGCGCTGGCCATGGCGCTGCTGGTGATCGCGGGCGAGATCGACCTCTCGATTGCCGCCACCATGGCGCTGGCGTCCATGGCCATGGGCTTCGCGATGAAGGCCGGCGCCGACACCGGCACCATGGTGCTCGCGGCGCTCGCCACCGGTGTGGCCTGCGGCGCGCTCAACGGCTGGCTGGTCACGCGCTGGAAGCTGCCCTCCATCGTCGTCACCATCGGCACGCTTTCGCTCTACCGCGGCCTGGCGCAGGTCGTGCTGGGGGACCAGGCCCTCACCGGCTACCCCGAGACGCTGGTCACCTGGGGCAACGGCTACCTGGGCGATCTGCTCGGCCTGCCCTGGCTCATCGTGCCCATCGAGTTCGCGGTGATGCTCGTGGCGGCCCTGCTGGTCGGCCTGTTCCTGCACGCCACGGTGCATGGCCGGCGCGTCTACGCCATCGGCGCCAA
>CAMLQP010000324.1 GCA_946482115.1 uncultured Comamonadaceae bacterium | reverse complement strand
CTGCGCTACCTGGCCGAGTTCGGCGTGGTGTTCCTGATGTTCGTGATCGGGCTGGAGTTCAGCCTGCCCAAGCTGCGCGCCATGAAGCGCCACGTGTTCGGGTTGGGCCTGTCCCAGGTGGTGCTGACGGTGCTGCTGACCACGCTGGCCTCGCTGGCGCTGGGCTGGTTTCTGCCGACCTGGTGGAAGATGGAGTGGCAGATGGCGCTGGCCCTGGGCGGCGTGATGGCCATGAGCAGCACCGCCATCGTGATCAAGCTGGTGGCCGAGCGGCTGGAGCTGGAGTCCGAGCATGGCAAGCGGGTGGTCGGCATCCTGCTGTTCCAGGATCTGGCCGTGGTGCCGCTGCTGGTGCTGATCCCGGCGCTGGGCTCGCCGCCCGACGAGCTGTTCAAGTCGCTGGGGATCGCCCTGCTCAAGGCCGCCGTGCTGCTGGGCATCCTGCTGACCGGCGGGCAGAAGCTGATGCGCTGGTGGCTGACCCTGGTGGCGCGGCGCAAGAGCGACGAGCTGTTCATGCTCAACCTGCTGCTGATCACGCTGGGCCTGGCCTGGATGACCGAACACGCCGGCCTGTCGCTGGCGCTGGGCGCCTTCGTCGCCGGCATGCTGATTTCGGAAACCGAATACAAGCACCAGGTGGAAACCGACATCCGGCCTTTCCACGACGTGTTGCTCGGCCTGTTCTTCATCACCATCGGCATGTTGCTGGACTGGCGCCTGGTGCTCGAACGCTGGCCGCTGGTGCTGCTGCTGCTGACGCTGTCGCTGGCGTTCAAGATCGGCATGATCACCAGCCTGACGCGGCTGTTCGGTGCGCCGATGGGCACCGCGCTGCGCACCGGTCTCTACCTTTGCCAAGCTGGCGAATTCGGCCTGGTGCTGCTGTCCCTGGCCAGCCAGCACCAGCTGGTGCCGCCGGCACTGTTCAACCCCATCCTGGCGAGCATGGTGATCTCCATGCTCGCCACGCCGTTCATCATCCAGTACACCAACGACATCGTCACCCGCGTGGTGGGCAGCGACTGGCTGATGCAGTCGGTGCAGATGACCAGCATCGCGCGCCGCTCCATCAACGCCGACAAGCACGTGATCATCTGCGGCTATGGCCGCTGCGGCCAGAACCTCGCGCGGCTGCTGGAGGCCGAGGGCATTCCCTACATGGCGCTGGACCTGGACCCGGACCGGGTGCGCCAGGCCGCCGCCGCCGGCCACTCGGTGGTGTTCGGCGACGCTGCGCGGCTGCAGGCGCTCATGGCTGCCGGCCTGCACCGCGCCAGCGCCGTGGTCATCACCTACATCGAGACCGCCAGCGCGCTCAAGGTGCTGCACCACGCGCACGAGCACGCGCCGCAGGTGCCGGTGGTGGTGCGCACCATCGACGATGTGGACGATGGCCGGTTGCGCGCGGCCGGCGCGACCGAGGTGGTGCCCGAGGCGATCGAGGCCAGCCTGATGCTCGCCAGCCACGCGCTGGCGCTGGTGGGCGTGCCGATGCGGCGCGTGATCCGCGTGGTGCAGGACCAGCGCGACGCGCGCTACAACCTGCTCAAGGGCTACTTCCACGGCGCCGACGACGACAGCGTGGAAGAGGCCGAACACGAGCGGCTGTCCACCGTGACGATTCCGCCGGGCGGGCGCAAGGTGGGTCGCACGCTGGGCAGCGTGGCACTGGAGGCCATGGGTGTGCGCGTGGCCAGCCTGCGCCGCGCAGGTGGTCAGAACGCCCCGTTCGACGAAGACACCGTGCTCGACGGCGGCGACACCCTGGTGCTCAGCGGCAAGGCACCCGCCCTGGCTCTGGCCGAAGAAAAGCTGCTGGGCAGCGGCTGAGCGGGTGTGGCCCAGGCCGACCGCCGGGAACCCTCCGCGGCTATGACATCGCATTTGCCTCAAGCCGGTCGCTTGGGTGGGGTGTCTTCATAATCCACCCATGGACACCACCTCCTTCCTCAAGAGCCACATCCGCACCGTTCCCGACTGGCCCGCACCGGGTGTGCAGTTTCGCGACATCACGCCGCTGCTGCAGGACCCGCGGGTCTTTCGCGTGCTGATCGACACTTTTGTGCACCGCTACATGGACCCGTCGCTGAGGCCCTCCGTGGTGGCGGGGCTGGACGCCCGCGGCTTCATCATCGGGTCGGTGCTGGCCTACGAGCTGGGCGTCGGCTTCGTGCCGATCCGCAAGAAGGGCAAGCTGCCCTTCACCACCGTCGAGGAAACCTACGAACTGGAATACGGCAGCGCCACCGTCGAACTGCACACCGACGCGGTGAAGACGGGCGACCGCGTGCTGCTGATCGACGACCTCATTGCCACCGGCGGCACCATGATGGCCGGTCGCCGCCTGCTGGAGAAGCTGGGCGCCGAGGTGATCGAAGGGGCGGCCATCGTTGACCTGCCGGAACTCGGTGGTTCACGCAAACTGCTCGACTCCGGCCTGCCCCTCTTCACGCTGGTGCATTTCGAAGGCCACTGAGCGCGACCCGCCGGGCCTGGTCAGAGCCTGCCGTACTGGGTTTCGCTCAGTCCGGCGAAATCGCTGTGGACTTCCGGCGGTTGCTCCATCTGGGCCACGGCCGGGGCCTCCATGCGGTGTGCAGGCAGCGCCGGGGTCTCCAGCGCGGAGCGGAATGCCGCCACTTCCTCGGGGGCCAGCGGGCGGGCGGTGCCCGGCGCCGCCGCATTGCCGCGCTTGGTCTGTGCCGCCACCGAGGCCTTGAGCGCCACACCCCGCAGATCGTGCACAGGCTGGCGGCGCCAGTACACCGCCTGCACCTGCATGGAATGCCTCGAGCGTGCGCTGCCCTGGATCCAGCGCTCGATCTCCAGCAGGTACTCGTCGGGCATCACGTCGGCCGGCAGCGAGAGATTGATCAGGACCAGGAAGCCGTCGCCGGTGGAGTCCAGGGCCAGCACCTTGAACTCGTAGCTGGTGGACAGCACACCCGCGCGGATCAGGGACTCGCGCACCACCGAAAACAGCTGCTCCCGACGCAGGATGCGCCGCCCGCGCCGTGGGGAGATCAAGGGCAGCGTGGTCTGGCCAAAGGAGCGGCGGGGCTTGCGCCCGCCACTGGCTCCGGCGTCGGACTTCTTGGCTTGCAGCCAGCGTAGGAGGGACATGGGCGGAGTATGCCTTCAGGAACAATGACTTGAGACGGAACCTGCGGGGCGGACGCCCTGCACCTGTGGCCGGATGTCGACAAACCGCATCAGGTGACGGCCACGCGCTTGGGCTTGTTGTACATGCGGCGGGCCAGCACCGCCGCCATGGCCACGGTCAGTTCGAGGGCAATGACGGGGTGGCGGGTGGACAGCTCGCGAAACCGCAGCGGGGTCAGGCACCACA
>CAMLQP010000323.1 GCA_946482115.1 uncultured Comamonadaceae bacterium | reverse complement strand
GGGTCAAGTTCCAGCAGGGCATCCACCACAAGATGCCGCCGGCCAAGCTGAACCGCCTGCTGGGCATTCCCCTGCTGGGGGGCCTGGTGCGCAGGAAGGTGCAGAAGGCGCTGGGCCTGGACCAGTGCCAGTTTGCGGCCGGCGGCGCCGCGCCCATGCCGCTGGCGCTGCTGCAGTGGTACGCCAAGCTGGGCCTGCACATCAACGAGGGCTACGGCATGACCGAGAACCTCGCGCTCTCGCACATCACCGAGCCCGGCAAGAACCAGCAGGGCACCGTGGGTCCGGTGTACGAGGGCGTGGAGCAGCGCATCGACCCGCAGACCGGCGAGGTGCAGATGCGCAGCCAGGCCCTGATGCTGGGCTACTACAAGGAGCCCGAGAAAAGCCGCGAGGCGTTCACCGAAGACGGCTGGCTCCGCACCGGCGACAAGGGCACCATCGACGCGCAGGGCCTGCTGCGCATCACAGGTCGCGTCAAGGACCTGTTCAAGACCGGCAAGGGCAAGTACGTCTCGCCCGCGCCCATCGAGGACCGGCTGGTGATGCATGACGCCGTCGAGGCCTGCGTGGTCACCGGCGCCAACCTCGGCCAGCCGCTGGGCATCGTCATGCTGAACGCCGACGCCGTGGCGCGCGTGGCCGACCCGGCGCAGCGCGCGGCGCTGGAAGCCTCGCTGGCCGACCACCTCAAGGCCGTCAACGCCACCCTGGACCCGCACGAGCAGCTGCAATGCCTGGTGGTGGTCACCACCGCCTGGACGGTGGACAACGACATCATCACCCCCACCTTCAAGGTCAAGCGCAACCGCATCGAGGACCTCTACGCCAGCCGCTACGAGGCCTGGGAGTCCATGGGCAAGCGGGTGATCTGGCCGGACGCCTGAGCGCCTTTTCCGACACATGGCGCCCACCCGCAAGACCCACCTCGACTCCCTGGCCATCACCGCGCTGCTGCTGTGCTGCGCGTTCTGGGGCTTCCAGCAGATCCTGATCAAGAGCATCGTGGGCGAGGTGCCCCCGCTGTGGCAGGCCACGCTGCGCTTCGTCGGAGCGACCACGCTGCTGTGGCTCTGGTGCGCCTGGCGCGGCATACGGCTGTTCGAGCGCGACGGCACCCTCTGGGCCGGGCTGCTGGCCGGTGGCCTGTTCGCCGCCGAGTTCACCGGCATCTACCTGGGCCTGATGCACACCAGTGCCTCGCGGCTCACGGTGTTCCTCTACACCTCGCCGTTCGTGGTCGCGCTGCTGCTGCCGCGTTTCGTGCCCAGCGAAAAGCTGCGCCACGTGCAATGGGTGGGCCTGGTGATCGCCTTCGCGGCGGTGGCCGTGGCCTTCAGCGAGGGGTTGACCAGCGGTGGCCGCAGCCAGCTGCTGGGCGATGCCATGGGCCTGGCGGCCGGCCTGGCCTGGGGCCTGACCACGCTGAGCATCCGCGCCACCGCGCTGGCCACGGCCAGCGCCGAGAAGACGCTGTTCTACCAGGTGGCGGTCACGGCGGTGGTGGCGCCAGTGCTGTCGCTGCTGCTGGGCGAGACCTGGTCTTTCGGCTACTCGGCCCTGGCCTGGGGTTCGCTGTTCCTGCAGACGGCGGTGGGCGCGTTCGCCAGCTACCTGGCGTGGATGTGGATGCTGCGCCACTACCCGGCCACGCAGATGTCGTCCTTCACCTTCCTCACGCCGGTGTTCGCGCTGCTGTTCGGCGTGGTGCTGCTGGGCGAGCCGCTGACCGCGCAGCTGGCGCTGGCCCTGGTCGGGGTGGCGGTGGGCATCGTGCTGGTCAACCGGCGGGCCTGAGCCGCGCCTGCTGCGGCAGCTTCAGGCGGACGGGGCCCGCGCGCCGAAGACCGCGCGCAGGGCGGCCAGCGCGTGGCGCACCTTGGCTGGCAGCTCGTCGCGCCGGGGCGTGATTGCCCACACGGGGATGGGTGCCAGCGTCCAGCCGGGCAACAGCGGCAGCAGCCGGCCCTGCTCCAGCGCGCGCCGGGCGTCGTCCGCCACCGCCACGAACACGCCCCAGCCGCCCTCGGCCATGTCCTGCAGCGCCAGCACCTGCGAGGCCAGCACGCGCGCGCCCAGCCGCACGCTTTCGCGCTGGCCCTGCGGGCCGGTGAATTCCAGCACCTCGGCGCTGCCGCTGCGCGGCGGCAGGCCCAGCCAGTCGTGGCGGGCCAGATCGGCCGGCTGCTGCGGCCAGCCGCGTTCGGCCAGGTAGGCCGGCGCCGCGCACAGCTGGCAGGGCAGGTCGCCCAGGTGGCGCGCCACCAGGCTGGAATCGGCCAGCGGCCCGGCACGCAGCGCCAGGTCCACCCGGGCCTGCAGCAGGTCGATCGGGGTGTCGTCCAGCAGCAGGTGCAGCCGCAGGCGCGAGTGGGGCCGCAGCGGCTGCAGCGCGGTGGCCAGCAGCGGCCCGAAACCCACCGGCGCGGCGATGCGCAGCTCGCCCTCGGGCTCGTCGCGCAGGCGCTCCAGCGCGGCCTGGGCGCTGCGCGCCTGGGCCACCATGGCGGCGCAGGCCGGGTAGTAGCGCTCGCCGGCCTCGGTCAGGGTCAGCCGGCGGGTGGAGCGGTTCAGCAGCGTGAGCCCCAGGCCCTGCTCCAGCAGGCGCAGCTGCTGGCTCAGCGCCGAGGGCGTGCTGCCCAGTCGGCGCGCGGCGGCGCTGATGGAGCCGGCCTCCACGATTTCCGCGAACAGTGCCATGCGTTTGAGCTGCTCAGTCCAGTGGGCGGCTTGATTCATTAGTTTTTCTACAAATAGATGGCGAATATTGCCATCTACCGCGATTTTCTTGAAGAAAAGAAACTGGATGCCTCGTCATTCACTTCAAGGAGATCCCATGAACATCGCCCTGATCGGCGGCACCGGCTTTGTCGGCAGCGCCGTGCTCGAAGAGTTGCTGTCGCGCGGCCACGCCGTGACCGCGCTGGCTCGAACCCCGGCCAAGTACGGCCCGCGCCCCGGCCTGACCGTGGTGCCGGCCGACGTGACCGACGCCGCCCAGGTGGCACGCGCCGTGGCCGGCCACGATGCCATCGCCAGCGCCTACAACCCCGGCTGGGGCGAGGCCGAGATCGGCCGGCTGTTCACCGCCGGCTACGACGCCATCCTGGCCGGCGCGAAGCAGGCCGGCGTGCGCCTGCTGGCCGTCGGCGGCGCGGGCAGCCTGGAGGTGGCGCCCGGCGTGCAGCTGGTGGACACGCCCGAATTCCCGACCGAATGGCTGGCCGGCGCGCGTGCCGCGCGCGACCTGCTGACGCGCCTGCGCGGCGAGACCGGGCTGGGCTGGACCTTCGTGTCCCCGCCCATCGCGCTGGCGCCGGGCGAGCGCACCGGCCGCTACCGCACCGGCGGCGACCAGCTGCTG
>CAMLQP010000322.1 GCA_946482115.1 uncultured Comamonadaceae bacterium | reverse complement strand
TGCCCACCACCACCACCACGTCCACCTCGCGGCTCAGCAGCTTGACGGCGTCCTGTCGGTTCTGGGTGGCGTAGCAGATGTCCTGCTGCTTGGGCTCGCGGATGCTGGGGAAGCGCGCCCGCACGGCGGCTGCGATCGCGGCCGCGTCGTCCACGCTCAGCGTGGTCTGCGTCACCACCGCCAGCCGCTCGGTCTGGCGCGGCTCGACCAGGGCCACGTCCTCCACGTCCTCGACCAGGTGTATGCCCTCGTCGAGCTGCCCCATGGTGCCTTCCACCTCGGGATGGCCCTTGTGGCCGATCATGATGAACTCGTAGCCTTCCTTGGCGAGCTTGGCCACCTCGACGTGCACCTTGGTCACCAGCGGGCAGGTGGCGTCGAACACCTGGAAGCCGCGCCGCGCGGCCTCGTCCTGCACCGCCTTGCTGACGCCATGGGCGCTGAAGATCAGCGTGGCGCCGGGCGGCACCTCGGCCAGGTCTTCGATGAAGATGGCGCCACGGGCTTTCAGATCGTTCACCACGTGGGTGTTGTGCACGATCTCGTGGCGCACGTAGATGGGCGCGCCGAACTTGGCCAGCGCGCGCTCCACGATCTCGATGGCGCGGTCGACTCCGGCGCAGAAGCCGCGGGGCTGGGCAAGGGTGATTTCCATCAGAGCACGCCAATGAGTTGCACTTCGAAACGCACCGGCTGGCCGGCCAGCGGGTGGTTGAAGTCGAAGCGCACCGCACCGTCGTCCCGCACCTCCACCACCGTGCCGGCGTACTGGCCCTGGCCGTCGGGCGTGGGGAACTGCACCACGTCGCCAGCCGCATAGCGCTCCAGGGGGTCGCCAAGCTGGTTGAGCAGCTTGCGCGCCACCCACTGCACCATCTCGGGCTGGCGCTCGCCGAAGGCCTCGCCGGCCGGCAGGTCGAAGTGGGTGTGGACGCCCTCCTCCAGGCCCAGCAGGCGCTGCTCGATGGCGGGGGACAGCTCGCCCGTACCCAGGCTCAGCGTGGCGGGAGAGCCCTGGAAAGTGTTGATGAAATCGCGACCGTCGGGACCCGAGAGGCGGTAGTGCAGGGTCAGGAAGGCGCCGTTTTCGACGTGGGGCATGCGGCAGTGGTGCAGGGCTAAACTGCCCCTATTGTAAAAACAGGGAGGACGGGCCATGGAAAAGGGCCTTCACACGCTGCACGCGTTGCCGGCAGACGCGCGCCCGCGCGAGAAACTGCTGTCGCGCGGGCCAGCTGCGCTGAGCGACGCCGAGCTGCTGGCGCTGCTGTTGCGCACCGGCCTGCCGGGCAAGAACGTGCTGCTGCTGGCACAGGAACTGGTGGACGGCTTCGGTGGCATCGCCGGCCTGTTGAACACCCCGGCCGACGCACTGAAGGCGATCAAGGGCCTGGGCCCCGCCAAACGCGCCGAACTGATGGCTGTGCTGGAACTGGCCCGCCGCGCGCTGCAGCAGCCGCTGCGCGAGCGCGCGGTATTCGACAGCCCGCGCACCGTGGGCGAATTCCTGCAGCTGCAGCTGGGCGCGCGGGCCCATGAGGTGTTCGCGGTCATGTTCCTCGACGCCCAGCACCGCCTGATCGTGCTGGAGGAGCTGTTCCGGGGCACTCTCACCCAGGCCAGCGTCTACCCCCGCGAGGTGGTGCTGCGCGCCCTGCACCACCACGCCGCCGCCGTGGTGCTGGCCCACAACCACCCCAGCGGCGTGGCCGAACCTTCGCGTGCCGACGAGATGCTGACCCGCAACCTCAAGGCCGCGCTGGCGCTGGTGGACGTGCGCGTGCTGGACCACGTGATCGTGGCCGCTGGCGGCTGGCGCTCGATGGCCGACCTGGGCCTGGTGTGATCGGCGCCGGGCGACAATGTCGCCCATGAAAGTGAACGCCCTGGCCGATCTGAAGCGCCTGCAGAAAGCCCTGGCCGCGCAGCGCGCGGCCGAGGCGGCCCGGCGCGAGGCCGAGGAGCGTGCCGCGCGCCAGCGCCAGCAGGAGCGCCAGTGGTTCGCCCACGCCGTGGGGCCGGTGACACCGCTGGCCAGCGCGCCACGCCGGCTGCTGCGCCCCGCGCCGGCCCAGCCGTTGCCCCTGCAGCGTGAGCGCGACGAGCGCGCGGTGATGGCCGAGGCGCTGTCCGACGAGTTCGACGCCGAGACCCTGCTGCACACCGACGAACACCTCAGCTTCCGCCGCCCCGGCCTGGGGCCAGACGTGGTGCGCAAGCTGCGCGCCGGCCACTGGAGCATCCAGGCCCAGGTGGACCTGCACGGCCTGCGCCGCGAGCAGGCGCGCGAGGCTCTGGCCGGCTTCCTGCGCCAGGCCCGGCACGACGGCCTGCGTTGCGTGCGCGTGGTGCACGGCAAGGGCCTGGGTTCGCCCGGCAAGACGCCCGTGCTCAAAGGCAAGGTGCACAGCTGGCTGGTGCAGAAGAACGAGGTGATGGCCTTCGTGCAGGCGCGGCCTGCCGAAGGCGGCGCGGGAGCGCTGGTGGTGCTGCTGCGGCCCACCGGGCGGCGGCTGTCCGCGGCCTGACGCCCTCAGGGCGTGTTGCGCATCCAGTC
The DNA here is from genome assembly GCA_946482115.1 of uncultured Comamonadaceae bacterium. Next base: position 811 of record CAMLQP010000322.1, on the reverse strand, counting down.
CGCCGTCTGGAAAAAGCTCTTGTTGAGCCGCTCGCGCAGCACCGGGTCCAGACCCACCTCGCCCATGGCCTGGTCCATGCAGGCCAGCCACTGGTCGCGTTCACGGATGCCGATGGCGAACGGCATGTGCCGCATGCGCAGGCGCGGATGGCCAAAGCGGTCTTCGTAGTGCGAAGGCCCGCCCAGCCAGCCACAGAGAAACCAGAACAGCTTCTGGCGCGCGCTGTCCAGCGACGGGCCGTGAACCGCGCGCAGTTCGCGGTAGGCGGGCTCCAGATCCATGAGGTCGTAGAAGCGCGTGACCAGTGCCAGCACCCGCTCCTCTCCACCCACCCATTCGAACGGCGTGGCGGGCTGTGTCATGTCGGGGCTTTTCGCAAGGTGTCGACAACCGGCGTGTTGAGCACGCTGCGCAAACCCCACCAGCCGGCCGCCAGCGCCAGCACGGCACCCGCCAGGCCGCCAGCCAGCGGCACCCAGGGCGACGGATCCCAGCGGAACTCGAAGACGTAGCGCGCCAGCGCCCAGCCCACCGCCACGGCCACCAGAGAGGCCAGCACGCCGGCCAGCAGGCCCACGCCGGCCAGCTCGGCACGCTGCACCTGGCGCAGCAGCTTCGAGGGCGCGCCCACCGCGCGCATCACCGCGAACTCGCGCTCGCGTTCGCCGCGCGTGGCCGTGACAGCCGCGAACAGCACCACCACGCCGGCCGCCAGCGTGAAGCCGAACAGGAACTCCACCGCGCGTATCACCTGGCCCAGCACGCGCTGCACCTGGGCGATGGTGGTGCTCATGTCCACGTTGGTGATGT
>CAMLQP010000321.1 GCA_946482115.1 uncultured Comamonadaceae bacterium | reverse complement strand
AGGCGTCGGTGCCGGTCAGGCGCACGCCGCGCTCCAGCAGGTACATGGTGGCCTCATAACCCATGCCGCAGCCGGCGCCCAGATAGTCGTTGTGGCCGTAGCGGCTGCCGGCGCGGGTGTTCACCACCACGATGTCCAGCGGCTCCAGCGTGTGGCCGATGCGCGCCAGCTCCGCCTCGACATCGGCCGCGGTGGCCACGTAACCGTCCGGGAAGTGGCGGAAGTCGAGCTTCACGCCGGGCTGGAAACACCACTCCAGCGGCACCTGGTCGATGGTGATGCTGGGCCGGCTGCCGCCATTCTTCGCGTCCTGCGTGGAATGGAAGTGCCAGGGCGCGTCCAGGTGGGTGCCGTTGTGCGTGGTCAGCGTCACCCACTCGGCGGCCGCGGCCTCGCCGTCGGGGTAGTCCTCGGGCGCAGTGCCCGGCAGCATGGCCATGAACTCGGGCAGGGTGTCGGCGTGCTTCTGGTAAGTGATCTTCGGCGCCAGCGGGGGCGGGTCGGACAGCACGTCGTTCTCCAGGTAGATGGAGAGATCGACGAAGCGGCGCTGGGGTTTCATGCCGGCTCCTGGGCGAGGGAAGAAGGTGCATGCCCCGGCAGGCGGGACATGCACAAGACGGCCAGGCTGCCGATCAGCAGCGCCGCCAGACCCAGACTGCCGTAGCCGGCGGTCTTGACAAGGGTTCCACCGAGCACAGGCCCGATGGCGGCACCCACCATCAGCATGGCGGGCGTGGCGGCCATGGCGCGGCCGCTGGGTTCGAGCCGGGCCATCAGGCCGAAGGCGAAGGTGTGGGTGAAGATCATCACCGCCGCGAACACCGAGGCCGCGGCCGCGTAGGCGTAGAAGCCGGGTGCGTTCATGATGGTCGCCGCCAGCAGGGCCTGGATCACCGGCCCCACCAGCAGCACGCGGCGAGCGCTCCAGCGCTTTTCGAAGAAGGCCGCCAGCGCGGCCGGCAGCAGGTTGACGAAGCCCAGCACCACGAGCACGCCGGTGATGGCGTTCAGGCTGAAGCCGCGGTCGTTGCCCACGCGCTCCAGGAAGCTGAAGGTCATGGACTGCACCAGGGCCATGGCGCTGATGCCCAGGATGCCGAACCACACGGCGCGCGGAATGGCGGCCACCGGCGCACCCCGGTTGGTATCGGCATCGCGCTCGGGCTCGGGAAAGCCGATGGCGCAGACCAGCGCGGCCAGCAGCATCACCGCACCAAAGATGGCGAACAGCATGTAGCCGCCCGCTGCGGCGATGACCTTGGGCGAAGCGCCCAGGAACAGCACAGCGAACACGCCCAGACCCACACCCACGATGGCGAACTTCAGGTGCGGGTTGGCGCTGCGGGCGATGGTGCCGTGGGTGGCGCTCAGCGCTGCGCCCGCGGCCAGACCACCCACCGCGTGCAGCGCCGCCATGGTGGTGTAGTCCAGCGGCTGGGACAACACGCCGAAGCAGGTGGCGGCGATGGCGTAGCCCCCCGCGGCCACCCAGCGCCCCTTGACGCGCTGGAATCGCGAGGCCAGGAAGACGCTGGAGAGCACGGCACCGATCAGGAACAGCGTGACCAGGCCACCGGCCTGCTGGGGATCGAGCTTGTAGTGCTGGATCAGGGTGCCGACCCAGACGGGCAGCGCGACGAGGTCGACCATGCCGGCGCAGTGCGCGACGATGAGGGCCACATGGCCGAAGGTGCTGGTGGAACGGGTGGTCATGGCGGTCTCCATGTCAGATGGGTTGGGCCAGCGCCATCAGCGAGTCGCGCATGATGCGGCCGTGTTCTTCCTTGTCGCCACCGGCGACCTCGATCTCGCCCAGGCGGGCCGAGTTCTGCACCACCATGCGGCAGCGCTCCCAGCGCCGCTCCTCGAAGGCGGCCAGAGCATCGCCCAGCGCGTCCGTGCGGCCCAGTTCCTCGGCCAGCACCAGCGCGTCCTCGATGCCGATGCAGGCGCCCGAGGCCAGGTGCGGCGTGGTGGCGTGCACCGTGTCGCCGATCAGCACCACGCGGCCGCTGAACCAGGGCCGCGGCATCAGCAGGCTTTCGAGCGGGCGGTAGACGATCTGCGAATCTGGGCCGATCTGCTCGCGGATGGCCTGCAACGTGGGCGCGGAAAAGTCGGCCAGCAGGCCGCGCAGATGGTCTGCGAACGTGGCCGGGTCGACGTGGTCGTTGGTGGGGCGCGGCTCGGTGACGAAGAGGTACATCTGGGTCTTGGAGACCGGGTTCACGCCTGGCTTGATCTGCGGCCCCATCCACATGACACAGGTCTCGATCTCCGGCGGCCGTGTCAGCACCGCGCGCCAGATCGCCTGGCCGCTGTAATGCGGCTTGGGCGCCTGCGGAAACACAGCCTGGCGCACCTTGGAGTACAGGCCGTCGGCGCCGATCACCAGGTCGTAGCGCTGGCGGGTGCCGTCGGTGAAGCTCACCTCCACGCCCTCGGCGTCCTGCTCGATGGCGGTGAAGGTGCAGCCCAGGCGCACGTTCGTGCCGCTGGCCCGGGTGGCGTCGGCCAGGATGCGTGCCAGCACCGGCCGCATGATGGCGCCACCGCCCGGAATGTCGGGGCCGGCGATGCGCGGCGTGGGCAGGTCGGCGACCTTCAGGCCGTGGGGCAGGCACAGCTGCACGCCGTCGGCGGCGTTGCCGTGCTCCAGGAAGGCTTCCAGCACGCCCAGCGGGCGGAAGGCGCGCAAGGTGGCGCCGCCCAGGCTGATGCCGGCGCCGTAGCTGCGCCAGCCGGGGTCGATCTCGACCAGGTCGACCTCGGCGCCCTGCTTGCGCAGCTGGATGGCGGCGGACATGCCGGAGAAACCTCCGCCGATGATGAGGATGCGGGATGCGGAGCGGGTCATGTGGTTGTCTCCAAGGGGTGTTGGGGGGCGAGGTGGACCTCGCCGTTGTTGTGGATCTGCAAAGTGACGGGCGTGAGCGATTCGCCCAGACACGGCCCGAGCGTGCACAGGCCGGTGGCGATGTCGAACTGTGCGCCATGGGCAGCGCAGACGATGTGCTGGCCCGTGCCGTCGAGGTAGGCGTCCTTGCGCCAGGCCATGGGCGTGTCGTGGTGGGGGCAGGCGTCGCGGTAGGCGAACAGCCGCGCGCCCTGGCGCACCACGAGCACTGTGTCCTGACCCGTCTGGTGAGGGTCAAAACCCCGGGACGCGCCGTCGGGCAGTTGGTTGATGTGACACAGCCTCATGGTCGGTGGCCTGGGGTGCTTCAGTGCGCGGGGGCGCCGGGCGGTGGGCCGGACGGTGCCCACTTCTCGCGGTGCTGGAACAGGAACAGCTGCGAGGCGTCGGCGCCCATGGGCACCTCGCGCGGCGACCAGCGCTCGTCGTGCCGGTCCATGTCGGCGTCGTACTCGACGTGGCAGCCCAGCGGCGAGTTGAAGTACCA
>CAMLQP010000320.1 GCA_946482115.1 uncultured Comamonadaceae bacterium | reverse complement strand
CCACCATCATCCACGGCACCACCGTGGGCACCAACGCGCTGCTGGAGCGCAAGGTCGCGCGCACCGGCCTCATCACCACGCGTGGCTTTCGCGACGTGCTGGAGATGCGCCGCCGCGACCGCCCGCAGACCTGGGGCCTGCGCGGCAGCTTCGTGCCGGTGATCGAGCGCCGGCTGCGGCTGGAGGTGGACGAGCGCGTGCTGGCCGACGGCAGCGTGCACACGCCGGTGGCCCTGGAGCAGGTGCGCGCAGCCGCGCGGCAGCTGCTGGCCGACGGCAGCGAGGCGGTCTGCGTGTTCTTCATCAACACCTATGCCAACCCCGTCAACGAACAGGCCGCCGTGGCCGCCGTGAGGGAGATATGGCCCAACGCCCACGTGACCGCCGCCAGCGAGGTGTTGCCGGAGATCCGCGAATTCGAGCGGGCCTCCACCGCCAGCCTCAACGCCGCGTTGCAGCCCGTGGTGGGCCGCTACCTGGAGCGTCTGGACGGTGACCTGCGCCAGCGCGGCTTCGGCGGCGAGCTGCTGATCGTGCAGAGCAATGGCGGCGTGATGTCGCGCCAGACCGCCGGCGAGCTGCCGGTGCGCACCGCGCTGTCGGGGCCGGCGGCCGGCGTGATTGCCTGCGCCGCCATCGCCACCGCGGCCGGGTATCCGGATGTCATCACTGGCGACATCGGCGGCACCTCGTTCGACGTCTCGCTGATCGCTGGCGGCCAGGCCGCACTGGCCTCGCAGACCAGCATCGATTTCGGCCTGGTGGTGCGCTCGCCCATGATCCAGATCGAGACCATAGGCGCGGGCGGTGGCTCCATCGCCAGCGTGGACGCTGGCGGCATGCTGCAGGTGGGCCCCGAGTCGGCCGGCAGCGTGCCCGGCCCGGCCTGCTACGGCCGTGGCAACGACCGCCCCACCGTCACCGACGCCAACGTGCTGCTGGGCCGCATCGCCGCGCAGCGCCCGCTGGGCGGCGGTCTGCTGGGCGCGCTGGATGTGGAGAAGGCCCGCGAGGCGATCCGCCGCCACGTGGCCGAGCCGCTGGGCCTGGACGTGATGGCCGCGGCCGAAGCCATCCTCACCGTGGCCAACGCCAAGATGGCCGGCGCCATGCGGCTGGTGTCCATCGAGAAGGGACACGACCCGCGCCGCTTCGCCTACATGCCCTTCGGCGGCGGCGGTGGCTTGCACGTGTGCGCGATGATGCGCGAGGTCGGCGTGGTCACCGGCATCGTGCCGCGCTACCCCGGCGTCACATCGGCGCTGGGCTGCGTGATGGCCGACATGCGCCACGACGCGGTGCAGACCCTCAACCAGGATCTGGCCCGGCTCGACTTTGCGCAGCTGCGAGCCCTGCGCGCCGGTTTCGAGGCGCGCTGCCGCGAGCGTCTGGACTCGGCCGGCGTGCGCTTCGAGTCCGTGCGCGAGGAACTGGTGCTGGACATGCTCTACCAGGGCCAGACCCACACGGTCTCGGTGCCGGTGTCCGCGCAGGGTCTGGATGCCCAGGCTGTGCAGGCCGCGTTTGAAGCCGCCTACCGTGCCGAGTTCGGCCGCGTGCTCGACGGCATCCCCGTGCGTGTCATGAACCTGCGCTACGCACTGATCGGCGTGCGGCCCAAGTTCGACCTCTCTTTGCTGGCGCCGCGCGGCGCCGGCTCCACCGAATCGTTGGGCGAGCAGCCGGTGTACGTGGGTGGCCAGTGGGTGCGGGCCAAGCGCTACGCACGGCTGGAGCTGCCGGTGGGCGCCCGCATCGCCGGGCCGGCCATCCTGGAGCAGTCGGACACCACGGTCTGGCTCGAACCCGGGTTCGAGGCCACGGTGGACCGGCTCGGCAACCTGATCCTGAAACAAGCATGAACACCGCGCTGGTCATCGTCGATCTGCAGAACGACTTCCTCGACCCGCGCGGCGCCTATGCGCGCGGCGGCTGCGCCAACCCGCTGGCCCAGGCCTTGCCGGCGCGCGTGCTGCCACTGGCACGCGCCATCAAGGACGCCGGCGGCCTGGTGGTGGCCAGCCAGTTCACGCTCTGGCCCGACACGCGTGGCGAGCCTCTGGTGTCGCCCCACCTGCGGGCCCTGCGGCCCTTTCTGACCCGGGGAGACTTCGCCCCGGGCAGCTGGGGCCAGGCCAACGTGGATCTGCTGGCGCCGGTGATCGACGCCTCGGTGCAGAAGGTGGCGTATTCGGCCTTTTTCAACACCCAGCTCGACTGGCTGCTGCGCAAGAACGGCATCGGGCGCGTGGCCGTGTGTGGCATCGTCACCAACGGCGGCGTGGCCAGCACCGTGCGCGACGCCCACATGCGCGACTACGACACCTGGGTCATCTCCGATGGCTGTGCCGCCTTCAAGCCCGAGACCCACGCCACCGCGCTGGCCGACATGGCCACGGTGGCGCACGTGACCGATGTGGCCGGTTTCCTGCGCGAGGCGCTGGCATGAGCACGGGCACGGGCGCGCTCGCACGCGTGGTGGTCGAACCCGGGTTCGACGCGCCGGTGCGGGTGGACGTGGTGGTGGTCGGCGCCGGTGCCTGTGGCCTGACCGCCGCGCTGGTGCTGGCCGAACGCGGCATCGAGGCTGTGGCGCTGGAACGCGATGCCATGCCCAGCGGTTCCACCAGCCTGTCCTCCGGTTTCATTCCGGCCGCCGGCACGCTGGCGCAGCGTGCCCTGGGCGTGGACGACGACCCTTTGCGTTTCGCAGCCGACATCCAGGCCAAGGCCCACGGGCAAGCCGCGCCGCACCTGGTGCAGGCTTACACCGAGGCCATCGCGCCCGCGCTGGACTTCCTGCAGCAGCGCTACGGTCTGCAGTGGGAGGTGCTGGACACCTTCCTCTACCCCGGCCACACGCGCCACCGCATGCACACCCTGGCCGCGCGCACCGGCGTCGCGCTGGAGCAGGCGCTGGAAGCCGCGGCGGCCCAGGCCGGCGTCGCCTTGCTGACCCAGGCACAGGCGGTGGAACTGGTGGTGGACGCCCGGCGCCGCGTGCTCGGCGTGCGCGCCCTGCGGCCCGATGGCAGCCTGGAAGCGATTGCCTGCAAGGCGCTGCTGCTGGCCTGCAACGGCTACGGCGGTTCGACCGAACTGGTGCGGCGCTTCATTCCCGAGATGGCCGATGCCGCCTTCGGTGGCCACACCGGCAACGACGGCACCGCGCTGCGCTGGGGTGAGGCCCTGGGCGCGCGGCTGGCCGACCTGCAGGCCTACCAGGGCCACGGCTCGTGGGCCGTGCCCCACGGCGTGCTCATGACCTGGGCGCTGATGGTGGAAGGCGGCGTGCAGGTCAACCGCGACGGGCGGCGCTTTCACGACGAGTCACAGGGCTATTCCGAAGCCGCGTTGCACGTGGTGGCCCAGCCGGGTGGCGTGGCCTGGAACGTGTTCGACGCGCCGGT